>VXMQ01000017.1 GCA_009841015.1 Candidatus Palauibacter denitrificans
GAGGGAGGCCGGACGGTGGGCGCCGGGGTCGTCACCGCCATCCACGACTAGCGGACAGCCCCGGAAAACGAGACGGCGCACGGATATGGCGCAGAAGATTCGGATTCGGCTGAAGGCCTTCGATCCAGCCGTGATCGACCAGACGGCGGCGGACATCGTTCGGACCGCGCAGAAGACCGGTGCGTCGGTCAGCGGGCCGATCCCGCTCCCGACGCGCCGCCAGCTGTTCACGGTCCTGCGAAGTCCTCATGTGGACAAGAAGTCGCGGGAACAGTTCGAGCTGAAGACGCACAAGCGGCTCATCGACATCCACGACTCCCGTCCGCAGACGATCGACGCGCTGACGAAGCTGGATCTCGCGGCCGGCGTCGACGTGGAAATCAAAGTCGAGTAGCGAGATGCCCGGGTTGATCGGCCGCAAAATCGGCATGACGCAGATCTTCGACGACGACGGGAAGGCCGTCGGCGTCACGGTGCTGGAAGTCGGACCCTGTCCGGTCGTCCAGATCAAGACCGCTGAGCGCGACGGCTACGAGGCCGTACAGCTGGGCTTCGGCCGTGTGAAGGAGGGGCGCGCCCGGAAGCCGGCCGCAGGCCACGCCGCGCGTGCCGGCCTCGACTACGTAACGCGCGTCCTCGCGGAGTTCGACCTCGAGGGCGAGGAACTCGAGCTGGGCCAGGAACTCACCGTCGGCATGTTCGACGTCGGATCGCGGGTGAACGTGACGGGAACGACCAAGGGTCGAGGGTTCCAGGGTGTCGTGAAGCGGCACGGCTTCGGCGGCGGTCGCGGATCCCACGGCGGCACGTCCATTCTCAGGGCTCCCGGCTCGATCGGGGCCGGTACGGACCCGTCCCGCGTGATCAAGGGGCGAAAGATGGCCGGCCGCATGGGCGGAACGCAGCGCACGGCGATGAGCCGGAAGATCATCCGGGTCGACGCGGAAAAGAACCTCCTGATCGTTCAGGGTTCCGTCCCGGGCGGGCGAAACAACCTCGTCATGGTGAGGCCGGGCCGATGAAAGTCGCGACGTACAGCTCCGACGGCGCGGCAGGGGCCGAGCGGGCCCTGCCCGAGACGCCGTTCGACGGCGTGGTCAACGAAGACGTGCTGCACCAGGTCGTCACCGCCGTGTTGGCGAACCGCCGACAGGGGACGGCGTCGACGAAGACCCGCTCGACCGTTCGCGGAGGTTCGCGGAAGCCCTGGCGGCAGAAGGGGACGGGACGCGCCCGGGCCGGATCGATCCGTTCGGCGCTGTGGCGCGGGGGCTCGGTCGTCTTCGGCCCGCAGCCGCGCTCCTATCGCGTGCGCGTCCCGAGGCGGATCCGCCGGCTGGCGATCCGTTCCGCACTCAATACGAGAGCCATGAACGGCGATCTCGCACTCATCGAGCCCCTGGACTTCGATTCGCCGAAGACGCGGCGCGTCGCCGCCCTGCTGGCCAGCATCGGCCGCAAGTCGGAAAACGTCCTTCTCCTGACGGCGGGTCACAAACCCGACGTCCATCTGTCGGCGAGAAACCTGCCCGGCGTGCGGGTGCTCCCATGGGGAGAGGCGTCGGCGTACGACATCCTCTGGTCCGACCTGGTGCTCGTCGAGTCGTCAGTCTTCGATGCGACGCGGGTTTCCGCCGGGGAAGGTGACGCATGACGCGCGCTCCGAACGAAATCATCCTGCGTCCGCTCTTCACGGAGAAGACATCCACGAGCCTTCAGTCCGAGGGGACCGACGGCGTGGGAAGGCGCCTCCAGGCACGGATCGACCGCGGCGAGGTGGAGCCGCGTCCCAAGTACACCTTCGAGGTGGCGCCGGACGCGAACAAGATCGAGATCCGCCGCGCCTTCGAGGCGATCTTCGAGGGAAGGCGGGTCACCTCCGTGCGCACGATGAACGTGCGGGGGAAGAAGAAGCGCATGGGGCGCACGATGGGCCGCAGGCCGCACTGGAAGAAGGCGATCATCGAGGTCGCGGATGGTCCCGTCGACGTGCTGGAGGGAGCCTGATCGATGCCGATTCGCAAGTTCAAGCCGGTCACGGCGGCCTCTCGATACCGCAGCGTATCGACGTTCGAGGAAATCACCCGCAGCGAGCCGGAGAAGTCGCTGACGGAGGGTCTGCCGAAGAAGTCCGGCCGCAATCACCACGGACATATCACGAGCCGGAGGCGAGGGGGCGGCCACAAGCGGCGTTACCGGCGCATCGACTTCAAGCGCAGGAAGGACGGCGTGCCCGGCGTCATCGCGGAGATCGAATACGATCCGAATCGCTCGGCCCGCATCGCGCTCATCCACTACGCGGATGGGGAAAAGCGCTACATCCTCCACCCGCGAGGTCTCGGTGTCGGTGACACCATCCTCTCCGGATCGGGGATCGATCCGAACGTGGGGAACTGCCTGCCGCTGCGCGAGGTTCCGCTCGGGACGGTCGTACACGGCGTGGAACTCGTGCCCGGCAAGGGCGCGCAGCTCGCCCGCTCGGCCGGCGCGTCCGTCCAGGTCGTTGCGAAGGAGCGGGGAGCGGTCACGTTGCGGCTCCCGAGCACCGAGATGCGTATGGTGCCGGAATCGTGCCGGGCCACGGTCGGGCAGGTCGGCAACGTCGACCACGAGCTCATTCGATCCGGGAAGGCGGGCCGCTCGAGGTGGAAGGGCCGGCGGCCCAAGGTGCGCGGCGTGGCGATGAATCCGGTGGACCATCCCCTCGGGGGTGGGGAGGGGCGCAGTTCCGGCGGCCGTCCGCCCGTCTCGCCGTGGGGCAAGCCGGAGGGTCGCAAGACGAGGAAGAAGCACAAGCCGAGCGACAAGCTGATCGTGCGAGGCCGCAAGCGCGGCAGGGCCACGAAGTAGGAGCGAGAGATCGATGCCGAGAAGCGTGCGGAAGGGACCGTACATCGACGAGAAGCTGCTGATGAAGGTGCAGCGGATGAACGATTCCGGAGACAAGTCGGTCATCAAGACGTGGGCCCGGGCTTCGACCATCAGCCCGGATTTCGTCGGACACACGCTTGCGGTGCACAACGGCAACAAGTTCATCCCGGTCTACGTGACGGAGAACATGGTGGGGCACAAGCTCGGAGAGTTCGCGACGACGCGGACCTTCCGCGGGCACGCCGGTTCCGCGCGAGACCGGAGGGGCAGAGTCTGATGCAGGCGACGGCCAGGGCGAAAAATCTCGGCATGTCCGCCCGGAAGATGCGCCTGGTCATCGACCAGATTCGCGGGCGCGACGTCAACGAGGCTTACGCCATTCTGCAATTCTCGAAGAAGAAGGCGGCGCGCTCCATCGGAAAGGTGCTCCGTTCGGCCGTCGCCAATGCCGTCTACAGGGCGGACGAGGGCGGCGAGACGCTGGATGTGGACGAACTCTATGTGCGCGAGGCGTACGTGGACGAAGGCAGGACGATGCGGCGCTGGCGAGCACGCGCATACGGAAGGGCGACTCCCCGGCTCAAGCGGAGCAGTCATGTGACGGTCGTCGTGGACACGAGAGACTAATGGGCCAGAAGACACACCCGTACGGATTCAGGCTCGGCGCGGTCAAGCCGTGGCGGTCGCGCTGGTATGCGCAGGGCAAGGAGTTCCCGAAGCTCCTCGCGGAAGACGAGAAGCTGAGGAAGTACCTGCACGCGCGGCTCGGGCACGCGGCGATCGCCCAGGTGGAGATCGAGCGCAAGCCGTCCAAGATCGTCGTCACGATCCATACGGGCCGCCCCGGCGTTGTCATCGGCAAGCGCGGGGCCGAGGTCGACAAGCTGCGTGACGAACTCGCCCTGCTGACGGAGGCGGAGGTTTCCGTCAACGTCGAGGAGATTCGACGTCCGGAGACCCAGGCTCAGCTCGTGGCGGACAACGTGGCCCATCAGCTGACGCAGCGGATCAGCTTCCGCCGCGCGATGAAGCGGGCCGTGCAGGCGGCGATGAGGGCGGGCGCCGGCGGCATCCGCATCCAGTGCGGCGGGCGGCTCGGCGGGGCTGAAATCGCGCGCTCGGAGGGCTATCACGAAGGGCGCGTGCCGCTGCACACATTGCGCGCGGATATCGACTACGCGGAGCGACAGGCCCGGACGACGTTCGGCACGATCGGAGTGAAGGTGTGGATCTTCCACGGCGAGATCGTGGAGGACCGCCGCGGTCAGACGTACACCGCGGGCGGGCGCCGCCGCGCGGGCCGCGGGCGAGGGTAGAGACATGCTGCAACCGAAGCGGATCAAGTACAGGAAACAGCAGAAGGGACGCATGCGCGGCGCCGCGCATCGCGGAAACAAGGTCTCGTTCGGCGACTACGCGCTTCAAGCCGTGGAGCCGGGCTGGATTACGAACCGTCAGATCGAAGCCGCCCGGGTCGCCATGACTCGGCACATCAAGCGTGGCGGAAAGGTCTGGATCCGCATCTTTCCGGACAAGCCGCTCACGCAGAAGCCTGCGGAGACCCGGATGGGGAAAGGCAAGGGCAACCCCGAGTACTGGGTCGCGCCCGTGAAGCCGGGTCGGGTGATGTTCGAACTCGAGGGGGTCGACATCGAACTCGCGCGGCGGGCGATGCAGTTGGCGTCGGCGAAGCTTCCGGTCAAGACGCGCTTTCTGGAGCGGGAGGACTAGGTGCCGCTTGAGGCGATGGAGATTCGCGAATTCACCGACGAGGAACTCGCCGAGGAACTCGCCCGCGCAAAGGACGAAATCGCTCGTCTGCGCTACCGGGCCGCGTTCGAGGAACTCGAGAACCCGTCGCTCCTGAAGACGTTGCGGCGCGAGATCGCGCGATTGAAGACGGTGCAGGTCGAGCGCGCGCGTAGCGAGGAGAACCAGGTTGGCTGATCAATCGGCGACGAAGGGCCGGCGCAAGGTGCGGCTCGGAACGGTCGTGAGCGACCGCATGGAAAAGACCGTCGTGGTGTCGGTCGAGCGGCGGCTCGCCCACCCGCTGTACGGCAAACAGGTGAGCCGCGGCAAACGGTACCAGGCGCACGACGAAGAGAACGAATACCGGGTGGGTGACGTGGTCCGGATCGAGGAGACCCGTCCGCTCTCCAGGCTCAAGCGCTGGCGCGTGCTCGAGCTGGTCCAGCGTCCGGAGTAACGGGGGCACGACGAGATGATTCAGCAGGAATCGATGGTCCGCATCGCGGACAATTCCGGTGCCCGCCGGGCTCTCTGCATACGAGTCCTCGGCGGGTCGCGCCGCCGGTACGCCCGCGTGGGCGACGTGATCGTGGCGACGATCAAGGATGCGACCCCGCACGGGAACGTGAAGAAGGGCCAGGTGGTTCGAGCGGTCGTCGTGCGGACGGCGAAGGAGAGCCGGCGGCGCGACGGCAGCTATATCCGCTTTGATGAGAACGCGGCGGTGATCATCAACGACGCGGGAGAGCCGACCGCGACACGTATCTTCGGGCCGGTGGCGCGTGAACTCCGGGAGAAGAAGTTCATGAAGATCGTATCGCTCGCCCCCGAAGTGATCTGAGTGCCGCACGAGGATCTGAGCCGAAGATGACACGGAAGAAACTGAACGTGAGAGCCGGCGACACGGTTCGGGTGATCGCGGGCAACTATGTCGGCGCCCAGGGCCAGGTGCTGCGCACGATCCCTTCGCGGGGACTCGTCGTGGTGCAGGACGTGAACATGCGCAAGCATCATAAGCGTCCCGTGGCCAACGCGAGGGGTGGGATCACCGAAGGCGGCATCGTCACCCACGAAGAGCCGATCAGCGCTTCGAACGTGATGCTCGTGTGTCCCCAGTGCGACGAGCCGTCTCGGGTGCGCCGCCAGCGCGACGCGGACGGCACGATCGAGCGCATCTGCAAGCGCTGTGACCACCCTATCCCGATGACGGGCTAGCAAGATGAGTTCCGAGAACGGAAAGCCGCGGCTGCGGAAGCACTACGAGGACACGGTCCGGGCGAAGCTTGCCGATACCTTCGGCTTCGAGAACCCGCACCAGATCCCGAAGCTCGAGAAGATCGTAATCAACGCCGGGCTCGGCGAAGGGAAGGACAATCCCCGGCTGATCGAGTCCGCCGCGAACGAGATCGCCGTGATCAGCGGCCAGCGACCCGTCGTAACCCGAGCGCGGAACTCGATCTCGAATTTCGGCCTGCGCGAAGGCATGCCGATCGGGACGATGGTGACGCTCCGCAATACCCGCATGTACGAGTTCCTCGACCGGTTCATCAGTACGGCCGTGCCGCGTATCAGGGACTTCAGGGGGTTCCGGAGCCGGGCGTTCGATGGGCGCGGCAACTATACGGTGGGGATCCGGGAACAGATGGTCTTCGCCGAAGTCGATTACGATGAGATCGTCAAGATCCACGGTCTCAACATCACGTTCGTCACGACGACCAACCGGGACGATGAGGCACTCGTCCTGCTTCGCGAGATGGGGATGCCGTTTCGCGATGAGGTCCCGGTCGTCATCTAGCGGGAAAGGGCTGAATGGCAAAGACGGCACTAGTCGAGAAGGCGAACCGGAAACCGAAGTTCAGTTCGCGAAAGGTGAGACGCTGCAATCGATGCGGCCGGCCCCGCGCATACATGAGGAAGTTCGGTCTGTGCCGGATCTGCTTCCGGGAGCAGGCGCTCCGCGGAGAGATTCCGGGCGTTCGGAAAGCGAGTTGGTGAGATGAGCATGACCGATCCGATCGCGGACATGCTGACGCGCATCCGCAACGCCGGCCGGGCCGGACACCGGCGCGTCGACATCCCGCTCTCCAAGATCAAGATCGAGATCGCCAGGATCCTGGCGGAGAACCACTTCGTTCGCGGTTACAAGGTGCTCGACGACAATCGGCACGGCCGCCTGCGCGTGTATCTCAAGTACACGTCGGACGACCGGCCCGTGATCCGGCTGCTCGAACGCGTGTCGAAGCCCGGCCTCAGGAAGTACGTCGACGCGAACTCGATCCCGAAGGTTCGTGCCGGGATGGGAATCGCGATCATGTCGACATCGAACGGACTGATGACGGATCGCGACGCCCGCCGGCAGCACGTCGGCGGAGAAGTCATCGCAAGAATCTACTAGCGGAGCCCGCCGGGCGTCGGTGCCGGCGGCCGCCCCGCGAGGGAGCAGATAGCGTGTCGAGAATCGGAAAGCTGCCCATCCCCTTGCCGGACGGCGTCGAGGTGAGGATTGATGGGGCGCACGTGAAGGTGAAGGGCCCTCGGGGTGCACTCGAGCGGTCGTTCGACCCTGACATGGAGATCACGCAGTCGGAGGGTGCGGTGTCCGTGAAGCGTGCCTCCGATGAGGCACGGCACCGGGCTCTGCACGGGCTCACGCGATCCCTGATCGCCAACATGGTTACGGGCGTTTCGCAGGGGTACGAGAAGCGCCTCGAGATCCACGGCGTCGGATACCGGGCGGAACAAAAGGGCGGCGGTGTGGTGTTCAGCGTCGGATACAGCCATACGGTCACCGTCGAACCGCCCGAGGGCATTGCGTTGAGCGTCGAATCGCCGACGCTGGTCAAGGTGGCCGGGAACGACAAGGAGAAGGTGGGGCAGATGGCGGCGGAGATCCGCGCGATCCGCCCGCCCGAACCCTACAAGGGGAAGGGCATCCGTTACGTGGGCGAGTATGTGCGCCGCAAGGCCGGCAAGGCGACGGCCACGGCCTGATCGGCGAACAGAACAGAGGGAAGACGATGGACATCAGGGGTCGGACGAAACAGAGGCAGCGGCTGCGCACGCGCCGGCACGCCCGGATCAAGAAGAAGATCCGGGGAACCGCCGGCCGGCCGCGCCTCGTCGTGTTCCGGAGCCTGCGGCATCTGGAGGGCCAACTGGTGGACGACGATCGCGGCGTGACGCTGCTCGGCGTCTCGACGCTCGCCGGTACGGACGGCGACGCGGGGGAGCGCTCGGGCAAGGTCGCCGACGCGTATCTTGCGGGCCGGGTGCTTGCCGAGAAGGCGGTCGCGGCCGACGTGGGCGAGATCGTATTCGACCGCGGCGGGTATCCCTACCACGGCCGCGTTCGGGCGTTTGCCGAAGGCGCCCGCGACGGCGGTCTCCGCTTCTAACGAGAGGGCTTCATGGCAAGAGGGGGAAAACGGCGCGACGACGGTGACAACTTCAAGGAGAACGTCATCTTCATCAATCGCGTCTCGAAGGTCGTAAAGGGCGGTCGTCGCTTTTCCTTCACCGCGCTCGTGGCGGTGGGGGACGGGCAGGGCCGCGTCGGCATGGCCCTCGGCAAGGCGAACGAAGTTGCCGAGGCGATCCGCAAGGGATTCGAGCAGGCGCGCCAGGCCATGGTCGTCGTGCCGATCGTGAACGGGACAATCCCCCACGAAATCCTCGGGCGCCACGGCGCGGGCAAGGTGCTGCTCAAGCCCGCCGGTCCGGGAACCGGCGTCATCGCCGGCGGCCCGGTCCGGGCGGTACTCGAGTGCGCCGGCGTGCAGGACATCCTCACGAAGAGCCTCGGCACGAACAATCCGCTCAACATCGTCCGTGCGACGATGAGCGGACTGGAGGATCTGGTCACGCCGGAGCAGGTCGCGGCTGAACGCGGAGTGGATGTCGCCACGATCCGGGAGGCCATGCGTGGGTGAGCAGTTGAAGATTCGTCAGGTAAAGAGCGGCCTCGGAGCGCAGCGCAAGCAGCGCGACACCCTGCGTGCCCTCGGCCTCAGGCACCACCAGGACCAGGTGGTGCAGCCGGACAACCGGGCGATACGCGGGATGATCCACGCGGTGGCGCATCTCGTGGAAGTCGAGGAGGTCGGACAAGATGGCTGAACGCGAGCGGATCGGGCTCGACAATCTCTCCCCGCCCCGCGGTTCGAAGTCCTCCGCGAAACGTCGCGGTCGCGGTCACGGATCCGGGCTGGGCAAGACGTCGGGACGCGGTCACAAGGGCCAGAAGTCGCGAAGCGGTGCGTCGATTCCGGCGTGGTTCGAGGGTGGCCAGATGCCCCTCTACCGGCGTACGCCAAAGCGGGGGTTCAAGCCGCACCGGCGGACCGAGTGGCACATCGTCAATCTCTCGGAACTGGACCGCGTGGAGGGCAGCGGGATCGATCCTCAGGCGTTGCGGGCGAGCGGCGTCATCCGCGGAACGGATCGCCCCGTGAAGATTCTCGGGCGCGGTGACGTCGCTCGGGCAGTCGACGTGCGCGCGCATGCCTTCAGTGCCTCCGCCCGCGAGAAGATCGAGGCGGCCGGCGGCACCGCCCAGGTGATCGAGTAAGGGATGGCGAACGGCCAGAACGCGGCGGCTGCCGCGGCGAACATCTTCAAGGTGCCGGAGCTGAAGGCGAAGATCCTCTTCACTCTGCTCTGTCTCGCCCTGTATCGTCTCGGCTCCCACATCACGACGCCGGGTGTGAACGTCGTGGCCCTGCAGGCGCTCGCGGGTCAGTTCCAGGGCACGATCTTCGGCATTTACGACCTCTTCGTAGGGGGCGGCCTGCAGCGGGCAACCGTCTTCGCCCTCGGCATCATGCCCTACATCTCGGCGAGCATCCTCTTCCAGCTCCTCGCCGCCGTCATGCCGGCGATCGAGAAGCTGCAGAAGGAGGGGGAGGAAGGGCGCCGGAAGCTCACGCAGTGGACGCGGTATACCACCGTGGTGCTGTGCATCGGGCAATCCTACACCTACGCGCTCTTCCTCGAGGCCCAGCCGGGTGCGGTCCTCGATCCCGGTCTCGGTTTTCGCCTTCTCACCGTGCTCATGCTCACGACCGGGGGCGTGTTCGTCATGTGGCTCGGCGAACAGATCACCGAGCGCGGCGTCGGCAACGGCATGTCCCTGCTCATCTTCTTCTCGATTCTGCAGGGCTTCCCGGGAGCCGTGCTCAACACCTTCGAACTCTACCAGGCGGGCGGCATCTCGCTCATCAAGCTTGCCGCCCTCGCGGCGACCCTCGTGGCCATCATGGCCGCGGTCGTCGCCCTGACGATGGCGCAGCGCAAGATTCCGGTGCAGATCCCGCGAAAGGTCGTGGGCAGGGGCCGAATCCGGGAAGGGCAGCGGTCGTTCATCCCCCTGCGGATCAACTCCGCAGGCGTGATGCCGATCATCTTCGCCCAGTCGATCATCATCATCCCGGGGACCCTGGCCGCGTTCATGGGCAATCCCGGGCCGGGCAGCTCCGGCGCCCGGCGTTTCATCTACGAGATGAGCCAGGCGCTGCAGGTGGGGACGACATGGTACTACGTGCTGTACGTCGTTCTCATCGTCTACTTCACCTACTTCTATACGTCCATCATCTTCAACCCGACGGATCTGGCGGAGAATCTGAAGCGCCAGGGCGGGTTCATTCCGGGCGTCAAGCCCGGCGCGAAGACGGCGGACTATATCGATCACGTGCTCACGCGGATCACGCTGCCCGGCGCCGTCTACCTCGCGCTGATCGCCGTTCTGCCCTACCTGATCTTCTCGATCTTCGATCTTCAGACCTTCTTCTTCGGCGGTACTTCCCTGCTCATCGTGGTGGGCGTCGCGCTCGATACGATGCAGCAGTTGCAGCAGCATCTCCTGCTGCGTCAGTACGAGGGATTCATGAAGAAGGGTCGCGTCAAGTATCGCGGCAGACAGCGCTACATGTGATGGGCGTGCGGCTGGTCATCATGGGTCCTCCGGGGGTCGGGAAGGGCACGCAGGGTGAGTTTCTGGCCGAACGCTTCGGCGTTCCGCGCCTTTCGACCGGCGACATGATCCGCGCTGCGTTCAAGGCCGGAACCCCGCTCGGCGAGAGGGTTCGCGCCTACTACGAAGCGGGCGAACTCGTGCCGGATGAGGTCGTCCTGGGACTCGTCGCTGAGGCGTTCGATGGCTCGGAGGCGAGCGGGGGGTTCGTGCTCGACGGATTCCCGCGCACGGTGGCTCAGGCCGACGGCCTCGGAGATCTGCTGGCCGATCGGGGCATCGAGCTGGATGCGGTGCTCTCGCTGGAGGCGCCCGAAGAAGAACTCGTCGACCGCATTTCCGGACGGCGGGTGTGCGGAGCGTGTGGCCTCGTGACGCATGTGCGTGCGGTGGGAGAGGCCGCCGCCTGCCCGCAGTGCCCGGCCGCCCTCGTGCAACGTTCGGACGACCGCCCCGAGACCGTTCGCAATCGGCTCGCGGTCTACGGAGCCCAGACCGAGCCTCTGCTCGCCTACTACGCCCGGTCGGAGACGGGATTGACTGCGGTGGACGGCACGGGAACGCTGGAAGCGGTGCGGGATCGTCTCTTCGAGACGTTGCGCACGGCGGAGATGGCCGGTTGATCCGGCTGAAGTCTTCCGCCCAGATCGAGGCCATCGCCGCCGCGGGTGCGATCGTGGCGGCGGTCCTCGAGATGGCGGCGGAGCAGGCCATCCCCGGACGGAGCACGGGGGAGCTGGACGAAATGGCGGAGGCGATGATCCGCGACAACCCGGGGGCGACGCCCGCCTTCAAGGGGCTGTACGGGTTTCCGGCCACGCTGTGCACGAGCATCAACGAAGAGGTCGTACATGGCATTCCGTCGTTCCGGCGCGAATTGAAATCGGGCGACATCGTGAGCGTCGACGTCGGCGTCAAGCTCGACGGTCTGTTCGCGGACGCGGCCGTGACGATCCCCGTGGGCGAGGTGACGCCGGCGACGGCGCGTCTCCTGACCGTGACCCGAACGGCGCTCGACGTGGGCGTCGGGGCGGCGCGCCCCGGGGCCCAGCTCGGCGACCTGGGCTGGGCGATACAGACGCACATCGAAGCCGAGGGCTTCAGCGTGATTCGGGAGCTTGTGGGACATGGTGTGGGGGAAGCGCCTCACGAGGAGCCGCAGGTTCCGAATTATGGGGTGCGCCATCGCGGGTTCCGGATGCAGGCGGGGCTCGTCATCGCCATCGAGCCGATGGTCAACGCGGGCGGGCCGGAGATCCGGACGCTCGACGATGAATGGACGGTGGTTACAGGGGATGGTTGCCTCTCGGCGCATTTCGAGCACACCGTGGCGGTGACGTCGGAGGGCCCGCGCGTGTTGACGCGCGTTGCGACTCCGGCGCGAGCAGCAGGGGAGGCCTGAGTTGGCGAAGGAAGAACCGATCCAGATGACGGGGGAGGTCGCCGAGGCGCTTCCCAACGCGATGTTTCGCGTGGAGTTGGAGAACGGGCATCAGATCGTCTGCCACGTCTCCGGCAAGATTCGAATGAACTACATACGGATCCTGCCGGGAGACCGGGTCGCGGTCGAGTTGTCGCCCTACGATCTGACGAGGGGACGGATCACGTACCGCTACAAGTGACGCAGTTTGTTCGGATCGGTTCGGGCTGGTATTCTGAAGGGTTGCCATCGAACCGCCACCGGAGGACGGAAGCATGAAGGTTCGTTCGAGTGTCAGGCGAATTTGCGAGCACTGCAAGGTCATCCGCAGGCGCGGTGTCGTGCGGGTGATCTGCAGTCGAGACCCGAAGCACAAGCAGCGGCAGGGATAGGCAGGAATACATGGCACGCATAGCCGGAGTCGATCTCCCCCGGAACAAGCGGATCGAGGTGGGCCTCACGTACATCTACGGAATCGGCCACTCGACGGCGCGCAACATCCTGGCCGAAACGGGCGTGGATGGGGATGTTCGCGTCTACCAGCTGTCCGACGACGACGTCAACAAGCTGCGCCGGGTCATCGAGAACCACTACAAGGTCGAGGGTGCGCTGCGTACCGAGACCTCGATGAACGTCAAGCGTCTGATGGACATCGGATGCTATCGCGGGATGCGGCACAGGCGGAATCTGCCGGTGCGCGGCCAGCGCACGCACACCAATGCCCGGACCCGCAAGGGGCCGCGGCGCGCCGTCGCCGGTAAGAAGAAGGCGCCCCGGAAGTAAACGCGGCAACCACGTCGGTCCAAACGGAGGACGCGCAGGGAATGGCAAAGCGGGTAAGAAAAAAGAAGCGCCAGGTCGACGCCGAGGGCGTCGCCCACATCAAGGCGACCTTCAACAATACGATCATCACGATCACGACTCTGACCGGGGACACCGTCGCCTGGGCCAGCGCCGGAAAGGCGGGGTTCAAGGGCTCCAAGAAGTCCACGCCCTTTGCCGCCACCATCGCGGCGGAGACGGTGGGGCGAGAAGCAGCCGGCATGGGGATGCGGCGAGTCCATGTGGAAGTGCAGGGCCCCGGGTCGGGTCGCGAGTCGGCAATCCAGGCGCTGCAGGCGGCGGGCCTCGCGATCCGTTCGATCAAGGACGTGACGCCGATTCCGCACAACGGATGCCGTCCGCCGAAGAAGCGGAGGGTGTAGATGGCTCGCTATACGGGACCCGTGTGCCGGCTGTGCCGGCGCGAGGGAGAGAAACTCTTCCTCAAGGGGAAGCGCTGCTTCACGGAGAAATGCGCGATCGAGCGCCGCGCGTTCCCGCCCGGTCAGCATGGCGGGGGCCGCCGCCGCCGCCGCCAGTCGGAGTACGCCGTGCAGTTGCGGGAGAAGCAGAAGGTGAAGCGGATCTACGGACTCGCGGAGAGGCAGTTCCGCTCCCTCTTCAAGAAGGCTTCGCGCGTCCCGGGCGTCACGGGCGAGAACCTGCTCGTCGCGCTCGAGAGCCGACTCGACAACATCGTCTATCGTCTCGGCTTCGCGCCCTCCCGCAAGGCGGCGCGTCAGCTCATTCGGCACCGCCACGTGCGGGTCGAAGGGGCGACGGTCGACGTGCCGAGCTATGCCGTCGGACCCGGTGCGGAAGTCTCCATGGCGCCGAAAGCGCGGAAGTTGCCGGTGGTGATCGAGGCGATCGAGGATCGACGGTCACGCGATCAGCTGTCGTGGCTGGGCGTCGACTACGACGCGGCGAGCGGGCGAATGCTCGAGCGCCCGTCCCGGTCCGATATTCCGCTTGCCGTCGAAGAACAGCTGATCGTCGAACTCTACAGCAAGTAAGCCTGCGAGGCCGTGGGCCCGCAGCCGGCCCGCGGAAGTCGCTGAGCCAAAACATGGAGTGAAGTGCATATGACGGTGTCGGTAGATCTGGCCGGTCTCGTGCTACCGGAAGCGATGGAGGAACAGAGGCGATCCCCCAACGGGGCGCGTGCATCGTTCCTTCTCCAGCCGCTGGAGCGCGGGTTCGGGCACACGATCGGAAACTCGATCCGGCGGATCATGTTGTCCTCGCTTCCCGGGGCGGCGGTTTGGGCCTTCCGGGCGGACGGCGTTCAGCATGAACACCAGACGGTGGACGGAGTCGCCGAGGATGTACATCAGATCATTCAGAATCTGAAGCGTCTGGTTCTGGTGATGGACGAGGACAAGGAGGACGCGAAGCTCTCGCTGACGGCGCACAAGGCCGGTCCCGTAACGGCGGAGCAGATCGGGGAGCATGCGTCGGTCAGGGTCGTGAACCCGGACCTCGTGCTCTTCACGCTGCAGGAGGACTTGCCCGAAAACCGTCCTCTCGCCTTCGACCTGTGGGTGAATCGCGGCCGCGGCTTTGTCATGGCGGAGCACCATGCGCCTCCCGAGGAGACGGAAACCAAGCGTGACTTTCCGGTTGGTACGATCCGGATCGATGCCGTCTACAACCCCGTGACCCGCGCGAATTTCAATGTGAAGGAGACCCGCGTCGGCCAGCGTACGGACTTCGACCGGCTCGAAGTGGACGTCGAGACGAACGGAGCCTTGAATCCGGCGGAGGCGGTTTCGCAGGCGGCGGAGATCGTACGGCTGCATCTGTCGTATTTCAGTCAGATGGGGACCGTGCCCACGCTGCCGGAGGCCCTCGAGCCGGTTGCCGAGAAGCGCGAAAGGGAACCGGTCGATTCGGAGCTTGTGGAGTTGCTTGAACGCTCGCTTGAGGAGTTCAGCGAGGTCTCGGCACGTTCAAGGAATACGCTCGAAAAGCAGGGCATCACGACGCTGGGCGACGTCGTCACGCGGTCGCGCGACGACATCCTGCGGCTGGAGAATTTCGGAGAGAAATCCCTGGAGGAGCTTGCGGAGGTCCTCGGCGCGCACGGACTCCGGTTCGGTATGTCGTTCCTGCGGGATGAAGCCGGGAACCTCTACCTGAAGGACGATCTGGCGGGAAACGGAGCGCAGGGCGACGATGAGACATAGAAAGAAGGGTCGGGAACTCAGTCGGACGCGCAGCCATCGGAAGGCGATGCTGCGAAACATGGCGACGAGTCTCATCCTGCACGAGCGGATCCGTACGACCGAGGCGAAGGCGAAGGAGTTGCGGCCGTTCGCCGAAAAGCTCATCACTTTGGCGAAGAGAGGCGATCTGCACAGCAGGCAGCTGGCCGGCCGGCAGATCGCGGACCGCGCCGCGCTGCGGAAGCTCTTCGAGAAGATCGGCCCGCGTTTCGAACAGCGACCGGGCGGATACACGAGGATTCTGAAGCTGGGCGCGCGGAAGGGTGACGGAGCGGAGTTGGCGCTCATCGAATTCACCGATCGCGAGGCGTGAGGAACCGGGAGAAGAGACATGTCCAACAGGGGTGAAGGTGGGCTCGGCGTCATTCTCAGCATCGTCGCGCTGGCGGCCATCGGAGGGTTCATGTACTGGCTGAACCTTCAGTCGCGCGACATCGAGGAAGCACGCGCCGAAGCTGAAGCGGCCGCGATCGAAGCGGCCCGTGATCTGGACGCGTCCGACCTCCTGGCCGATCCGCAGGGAGCTGTCAACCGCCGCGTGAGGATTGAAGGGATCCGGATTGCGACGGGCCTCGGGCAGGGTGCGTTTGCTCTCCAGCTTGCGCCGGGCGTTGCCTATCCCGTGCTGCTGGAGCCCGACCCGATCCAGCTCCTCAGGATGGCCGACGTGACGATCTACGGCGGCGACAGCGTCGCCGTCTCGGGGCAGGTTTATACATTCAACGATTCGATCGCCGGCGTCTGGGTCGAATCCGGAGCGGTTCAGGAGGGCATGGGCGAGCTGATTCCATCGTCCCCGACCTTCCTGCTCGCCGACTCCGTGCACGTGCACTGAGCGGATACTGAGCGGGTCATGGCGAATTTCTGTTACGTCTGCGGCAAGGGACCCGGCGTCGGGAACCACGTCAGCAACGCGAACAACAAGCGCAAGCGGCGCTTCATGCCGAACCTCCAGCGGGTGAAGATCGTGGAGAATTCGGGTCGCCGCCGTGTGCGCGTCTGCACGCGGTGCATCAAGGCGGGAAAAGTCGTCAAGGCGTCCTGACGACGCGTCTCGGCGACGTTTTGCTACGGACTGCTGACCGGCGGCCGGCCGCGGGGGTTCCCGCCGCCGGTCGTCTCGCATCGGCGGTTCAGTGACCTCCTCCCCGCTCGCGGGCCAGCATGTACTGGTCACGCGGCCGGTCGCGCAGGCCGAAGGCTTCCGCGCCCTCCTGGAGGCCGCGGGGGCGGCCGTGACGACGGCGCCCACCATCCGTTTGGTCCCCCCAACCGACGCGATGGCTCTGGGACGGGCAGCGGCACGGCTGGCCGAGTACGACTGGATCGTGACGACCAGCGTGAACGCCGTCCGCCGTCTGGCGGAGGCCGCATCGGAGGCGGATGCGATGAGCGCGCTGGCGACGGGCCGCCTCGCGGCCGTGGGCCCGGCGACCGCGGACGCGCTGCGCGCGCTCGGAGTGGCGGATTGCCTCGTGCCGGCGGTCTATCGCGGCGAAGCGCTCGCGGACGGGATCGTGGCGGCGACCGATCCGGAGAGCCTGTCGGACGCGCGGATCCTGCTCGTGCAGGCCGAGCGGGCGCGTCCGGTGCTGCGGGAACGACTGGTCGCCGCCGGAGCGCGGGTCGACGTCGCTCCGGCCTACGCGGTGGAGGTCAACCGCGACGTGAGAGGCGCACTCCGCGAGTTCATCGAACTGGGTCGCGGGGATTGGCTGACCTTCACGGCCTCATCCGCCGCCCGTGCCTTCGTGCAACTCGTCGGCGCGCAGACCGGCGGCGCTCTCGTGGCCGCCATCAGTCCCGTGACCGCAGCGACGCTCTCCGGGCTCGGTCTGCCGGTGCATGTCGTGGCGGCGACGCACTCGATGCCCGGGCTGGTGGACGCGCTGGTTGCAGACGCCGCTCGCCCCGGCCGTTTCGCCGCGATGCACGGCCATGCCTGAAGCGTCATTCCCAACCTCCCGGCCACGCCGCCTGCGTCGTACGGCTGCCCTGCGCGAATTGGTGCGCGAAACTCGGCTCGAGACCTCCGATCTCATCTATCCCATGTTCATCGATGACCGGGGACCGCCGCGGCAGCCGATCCCTTCGATGCCCGGCATCGACCGCCTGAGCGTCGAGGCGGCCGTCGACGAAGCGGGTGCCGCGTTCGACGAGGGGATACGGGCCGTCCTCCTGTTCGGCCTGCCGGCGAGCAAGGATGCGCGGGGCTCGCGCGCGGACCGGCCCGACGGCGTGATCCAGCGCTCCTTGCGGGCGCTTCGCGGCGCGCTCCCCAACCTGGTCCTGATCACGGACGTCTGCCTGTGCGAATACACGGATCACGGCCACTGCGGGGTCCTCGACGGCGACCGCGTCGCGAACGATCCGACGCTCGAGCGACTCGCCGCCCAGGCCGTGAGTCACGGGGCCGCCGGGGCGGACATCGTCGCGCCATCGGACATGATGGATGGACGGGTCGGAGCGATTCGCGCCTCGCTTGACGAAGCGCATCTCGAGGACGTGGCCATCCTGTCCTACGCCGCCAAGTATGCGAGCGCCTTCTACGGCCCCTTCCGGGACGCGGCGGACTCCGCCCCCGCCTTCGGAGATCGGCGCGGGTATCAGATGGACGTGCGGAACGCGGATGAGGCGATCCGCGAAGTCCGTTTCGACATCGCCGAAGGGGCGGATCTGGTCATGGTAAAGCCGGCGCTGCCGAATCTCGACGTCCTCCGACGAGTGAAGGACGAGTTCCGGATGCCCACCGCCGCGTACCAGGTGAGCGGGGAATACGCGATGATCGAAGCCGCCGGCGCCAACGGCTGGCTCGACGCGGAAGCCGCAAACCTGGAAGCGGTTCGTGCCATCCGGCGGGCGGGGGCGGACCTCGTCGTCACCTATGCCGCACGGCGCCTCGCGCGTGAGCTTTAGTGTGCCCCGGCGCGGGTCGTTCGAGAGGCGGTTCGGGTGAGGGTCCTGGTGACGGGCGGCGACGGGTTCATCGGACAGCATCTTGTCGAGCATCTGGTGGGCCGCGGATACGAGGTGACGGCGACGATGCTCGGGGAGGCTCCCTCCGATGGGACCCTGCCTCGCGTCGCTCGTGCGGCGGCCGAATGGACCCGGCTCGATGTGCGAGACGCCGACGCCGTCGCCTCCGTCGTGAACGCCGCCCGTCCACGCCGAATCTTCCACCTGGCCGGTTTCTCGTCGGGAGCCGAGGCCAGCCGGCGGTCCCGGGATGCTCTCGCGGTGAACGGGGCGGGCACGCTGAGCCTCATCGAAGCGGCCGCGCGGACCTCCGCCGATGTGCGGACCGTGGTCGTCGCGGGTTCGGCCGACTCGTACGGCTGCGGTGGTGGCGGACCGGTGGAGGAATGCACGCCACTTCGCCCGCTGAGCGTGTACGGCGCCACCAAGGCCGCCCAGGACGTGCTCGCCCGCGGAGTCGGCGCGGCTCTGGGCGTACCCGTGGTCGTCGCGCGGCTCTTTCCGCTCCTCGGGCCCGGACAGCGCCCCGTGTTCGCGCTCCCGAGCTTCTGCCGCCGCGCCCTCGCGATTCGGCGCGGGACGACGGAGCCGCGGCTCGCCGTGGGTAATCTCGACGTCGCGCGCGACTTCACGGACGTACGCGACGGCGTCCGGGCGCTCGCGGATATCGGCGATCTCGACGGGACACCCCATACGGTGTACAACGTGTGCTCCGGGGTCGCGACGAAGATCCGCCGCCTGCTCGAGTGGGTCCTCGAGAGGGCGGAGATCGAGCCCGAGATCGTGCGCGACCCTGCCCTTGTCCGACGCGGAGAACCTGAAGTGGTGGTCGGTGACCCCGCGCGACTGCGGTCCGCAACCGGGTGGCGCGCGGAGCGCGACCTGCGGGCCTGCGCGTACGCGACCATGGACTGGGTTGCGGGTTGCGGCGCCGCTGATGGTCGAGCCGCGACGCCAGCGACCTGAAACGGGAGCGACCGAGACCTCGATGGAAATCACCGTGATTGGCGCCGGATACGTTGGACTCGTGGCGGGATCCTGTCTGGCCGGGTCCGGGAACCGCGTCACCTGCGCCGACGTGGACGAAGAGAAGGTTCGGCTTCTGAACTCCGGAGATGTCCCGATCTACGAGTCCGGCATCGAGCGCCTGATTTCGGAGGGCCTCGCCGCGGGACGGCTTCGATTCACGACGGACGCGGCCGAGGGTGTCCGGACGGCCGACGTCATCTTCGTCGCGGTAGGTACGCCGCCCGGTCAGGACGGCCAGGCGGACCTCGACTCCGTGCTGGACGCGGCCCGCACGATCGGGGACCATCTCCGCCCCGGCGCGGTGGTCGTCCTGAAGAGCACCGTACCCGTGGGGACGAACGACATCGTGCGGGCCGAGATCGCTCGACGGACCGATTTGCCCTTCCACATGTGCTCCAACCCCGAGTTTCTCAAGGAAGGCGACGCGGTCGCGGACTTCCTCTACCCCGACCGGGTCGTCTGCGGCGTGGACTCGGACCGGGCCCGGCGGTGCATGGAGGAGTTGTACGAGCCGTTCATCCGCTCGGGGAACCCGCTGATCTTCATGGACATCGCCTCGGCCGAGCTGACCAAGTACGCGGCAAACGCGATGCTGGCCGCCCGAATCGGCATGATGAACCAGTTCGCCGAACTCTGCGAACGGACCGGCGCCGACATCGAGCGCGTCCGCCGCGGCGTGGGCTCGGATCCGCGCATCGGATCGGCCTTTCTCTACGCCGGCACGGGGTATGGCGGCAGCTGTCTCCCCAAGGATGTGCGGGCGATCATCCGTTCTGCCGAAGCGCAGGGCGTCGATCTCGGCATCCTGCGATCCGTGTCCGAGGCGAACGATCGCCAGACCACCGTCCTCGTCCGGAAGATCCACGAACGGTTCGGCGATGATCTCGCGGGCCTGCGCTTCGCGCTCTGGGGGCTTGCGTTCAAGCCGCGCACTGACGACATGCGCGAAGCGCCCTCCCGGGCGATCGCCGAGGCGCTGCGTGAACGGGGGGCGTCGGTCGTGGCGCACGATCCCGCCTCCATGGAAGCGGCGCGCGAGTTCTATCTCGGGGACGCTGTCGACTACGCGGAGAACGAATACGAGGCGCTCGATGGGGCGGACGCGCTCGTCGTCGTGACGGAGTGGCTCCAGTACCGGCGTCCCGACTGGTCGCAGCTCGCGCGGCGCCTGGCCCGCCCCATCGTGTTCGATGGGCGCAACGTGTTCGAACCGGACCGCATGGCGTCGCGGGGGTTCGAGCACTACCCGGTCGGGCGCAGGCAGACCGGTCCGGTGGAGACCGCGTGAGGCTGGTCGTCACCGGCGCCGCCGGCTTCCTCGGTTCGCACCTCACCGACCGCCTGCTCGCCGAGGGGCACTCGGTCGTCGGGATCGACAGCTTGATCACGGGGAGGCGGCGGAATCTCGCCCATCTGCGGGACGAACCGAGATTCGCGTTTCTCGAGCAGGACGTGTCCGAGCCCATCGAGATCGAAGGGGGGGTCGAGGGGATCTTCCACTTCGCCTCGCCGGCCAGCCCGGTCGATTACCTTCGTTTCCCGATCCAGACGCTGAAGGCGGGCGCACTCGGTACGCGCAACGCCCTGGGCCTGGCCAGAGCGAGCGGCTCCCGGCTGCTGCTCGCGTCCACCTCGGAAGTCTACGGAGACCCGCTCGTCCATCCCCAACCCGAAACATACTGGGGCAACGTGAATCCGATCGGCCCGCGCTCGGTGTACGACGAGGCGAAGCGTTTCGCCGAGGCCCTCACGATGGCCTACCACCGCGAATACGGCGTGGACACTCGCATCGTGCGAATCTTCAACACGTACGGCCCGCGCATGCGTCCGGACGATGGCCGCGTGGTCTCGAATTTCGTCGTCCAGGCACTCCGGGGGGAGCCGCTCACCATCTACGGGGACGGCTCCCAGTCGAGGAGTTTCTGTTACGTGTCCGACCTCGTGGAGGGGATCTGGCGTCTCTTCAACGCGGAGTTCCACGAGCCGGTCAACCTGGGCAATCCCGGCGAGTATACGGTCCGCGCGTTGTCCGACCTCGTGCTCGCAACCACGGGATCCGCGTCCACCGTCGAGGTGTGCCCGCTGCCCGCGGACGACCCCAAAATGCGCTCCCCGGACATCTCTCTCGCCTCCGCGCGGCTGCACTGGACGCCGCGGGTCCCGCTCGAGGCGGGACTGAAGCGAACCGTAGAGTACTTCAGGGAAACGCAGCCGACCGGCCGGCCCGGGGCAGTGCCGGAATGATCGCACGGAGAGGCGGGGAAGAGATGGGGCAAACCCGGATCTCGGTGGTCATGCCCGTATACAACGAGGAAGCGACGCTCGAGGCCATCGTCCGGCGCGTGAAGGAAGTCGCCCCTGATGTGGAACTCGTCGCGGTCGACGACGGCTCGGCCGATGCGTCCGCGTCGATCCTGAGCCGGCTGGAGGCGGAAGGGCTGGTCGACCGGATCTTCGTTCACGAGCGGAACCGAGGGAAGGGCGCCGCGCTCTCAACCGGGTTCCGAGGTGCCAGCGGCGATATCATCATCGTCCAGGACGCGGATCTCGAGTACGACCCCGCCGAGTATCCGCGGCTCCTGGAGCCGATCCTCGCCGGCCGGGCGGACGTCGTCTACGGGTCGCGATTCATGGGCGGCCAGCCGCACCGGGTCCTCTACTACTGGCACTACGTGGGGAACCGGTGGCTGACCTGGCTGTCGAACATGGTGACGAACCTCAACCTCACGGACATGGAGACGTGCTACAAGTGCTTCCGTCGGGAAGTGATCGAGCAGCTCACGATCGAGGAGCGGGCCTTCGGCGTCGAACCGGAAATCACGGCGAAGGTCGCCATGGGCGGCTGGCGGGTGTACGAGGTGGGGATCTCGTACGCGGGACGGACGTACGCGGAGGGGAAGAAGATCGGGTGGCGCGATGGCGTTTCCGCGCTGCGCTGTATCTTTTTGTATGGCTTCGTGCGGCGCTGGACGCGCAAGGGCGCGCCGCGGGCCGCGCGCGAGGCAACGGGCGGCATCCGTAGCGGCGTCGAAAGCGGGGAGAGTTGAGATGTCAGGGGGGCGAAGGCCGGCAGAGGCGCCGATGATGACCGTCCGACAGCGGATCGTACAGGGGATGCCCGGGGTTCTCGCGGCGCTTGCGCTTGCGGCATGCGAGGATCCGGTGGACCGGTCCGTCGTGCTCGGGGACCGCTACCTGGCCGTTGGGGACGCGGACAAGGCGATCGCCGAGTACCTCCTGGCCCGGCGCGTCAGCGGGGACACGGACGCCCTCCTCCTTCGGCTCGGACAGGCCTATGCGGCGCGCGGCGATGTCGACGAGGCGCTCACCGTCTACGAGACGCTCGCGGAACGCGACCCCCGGCTGCGGCACCAGGCGGCGGCCTCCCTCGCGGGACTCGCGTGGTCCGCGCGGGAACGGGGTGCGGCGGAGAACATGTCCCGCGCGCTCCAGCCGCTCGTCGATTGGGGGTTGGGCTACCTTCCGGCCGACCTCCAGCGCTCGCTGGCCGCCTATCATGCGGCGGAGGGTGACTACGCCCGCGCCCTCTCGCTGCGCCTCGCGCTCCTCGCCGGGGAAGGAGATCCGGAGCCGGCGGTGCTGTACGACATCGGTCTCGCATATGAACAGCTTGGCGCGTGCACGCGCGCGCTGCCGTTCTACCGGGACTTCCTCGAGGCGATGGAGGAAAGCCGCTCGAATCCGGGGGATGCCCGTTACCGCTACGGAAACTGTCTCTACGTGTCCGCCGACGAAGACCGGGCGGAGGGCCGCCCCGCCGCCGCCCTCGAGAAGCTGACGGAAATGGTCGAACTCGGTGAGCCGCGGACCCACATGGTCGAGGCGCACTTCCTCATCGGCGAGCTTCACCTCGCGCTTGGCGAGACCGACGAAGCTCTCGTCAACTACGGCCGCGTACTGGAGCTGAACCCGACGCGCACACACGCTCTGGTCCGGCGTGCGGAGGAGCGGATCCGACAGATCCGCTTCGGCTTCGAATGAGGCGACCGGCCGGATCGACGCCTCGCGATACCTGCCGTGGAGTTCTCGCCGCCACGGTCCTTGTCCTCGCGGGCTGTTCGAGTTCCGGACCCCCGGGCGATCTCGAGCCGCCGGACCTCTTCCAGTGGGCGCATGATCGGTTCGACGCCGAGGAATACCGCCGGGCGGCCGATGGCTTCCTCGCCTTCATGGTCCGCGATCCCCTGAATCCGCTCGTCGACAGCGCGCAGTACCTGGCGGCCGAGGGCCAGCTCCGGGCGGGCAACGAACTCGACGCCGTGGAGGAATTCCGGCGCATGGCGACGAACCGGCCCAACAGTCCCCTCGCGGACGACGCACAACTGGGGCTCTGCCGCGCCTACCTCGCGGCCTCGCCCCGGGTTACCCTCTCCCAGGAGTTCACCCGGCGAGCCCTGGAGGAATGCGAGCGGTTGCTGCAGTTCTTCCCGACGACCCCCTTTCGCGAGCAGGCGGAAAGCCTCATGGCGGAAGCGCGGGCGAAGCTGGCCGAGCAGAGCTACGAGATCGGGAGGTACTACCAGGATCGCATGAGACTGGCGGAATCCGCGATCGTCTACTTCGAAAAATCGCTCGCCGAGGATCCGACCGAGGAATTCCTGCCGGATCTGCTGTTGCGGTTGTATCGCAGTTACAATGTCGTGGGATACGAAACCGAGGCCGGCGTCGTGCGGGAGCGGCTGCTGTCGGAGTTTCCCGACTCGGAGGAAGCCCGGTTGCTCCTGGCGGAGGAAGACCCGGCGGCGGAGGAGCGTTCGGCGGAGGATGTCGGATCCCGCCGCTGAAGTCCCGGCGGGCGGCCGCCGGACGGGCATCCTCGGTGGGAGCTTCGACCCTCCGCACGTGGGCCACGTCTCGGTGGCGCGCGAACTCATCGAAGCGCTGCACCTGGATCGACTGCTCGTGATTCCCGCAGGCGATCCACCGCACCGGGACGTCACGCTCCCCGCGAAGGTGCGCCTGGACTTCACGCGCCGGGCTTTCGCGGACCTGCCCGGCATCGAGGTCAGCCCGATCGAGATCGAACGGGCCGGCCCCTCCTACACGGTGGACACGCTGGAGGCCCTCGCGCGTCGCTTCCCCTCCGACCGGCTCGTCCTCGTGATGGGCGCGGACCAGTTCGTGGCGATCCATCGCTGGGAGCGCTGGCGCCGGCTCCCGGAACTGGCGCGCATCGCGGTGATGCCGCGGGACGGCCGGGAGCCCGCGCCCTCCCCGGAATCGACGCCGATCGAGTATGTTGTGGCCAGCGTCACGCGAGTGGATATCTCGGCGAGCCGGATCCGGCAGCGCCTCGATGAGGGGCATTCGGTCCACCTCCTCGTTCCGGAAACGATCCGACACCATGTCGAGCGCGCCTGGGCCGAACGCCGCGCGCGCCATGTAACCCAGTGAGCCCCGGATGTTGAAGAACGTTGTAACGCAGGTCTTCGGAACGCGCTTCACGCGCGAGATGAAGCGCATGCGGCCGATCATCTCACAGATCAAGGAACACGAGTCGCGGCTCGCGGATGTCCCGGAAGAAGCCCTCAAGGCGCAGACGGGGAAGTTCCGGGCGATCATCGCGGAGCGGACCGCCGAGTTCGAGGAGGCGGTCGAGGCGCTGCGGGAAAAGCGTCGCTTCACCGAGAATCCGGCGCGCCGCGCCGACCTCACCGAACGCATCGCGGCGACGGAGGGCGACCTCAACGAGGCGCTGCAGGGCGTGCTCGATGAGATTCTGCCCGAGGCGTTCGCGACCGTGCGCGAGGCGTGCCGGCGACTCCTCGGGGCGGAGATCGAGGTCACGGGGAACGAGATGACATGGGACATGATCCCCTACGATGTGCAGCTCATCGGAGGGATCGTCCTCCACGAAGGGAAGATCGCCGAGATGGCCACCGGCGAGGGTAAGACGCTCGTAGCCACGATGCCGCTGTACCTCAACGCCCTCCCCGGCCGGGGCGTTCACCTCGTCACCGTCAATGACTATCTCGCCAGGCGCGACGCCCAGTGGATGGGCACCGTATTCGACTATCTCGGCCTCACGGTGGGTGTGCTCGAAGATACGGCGCCGGGAAGCGAAGAGCGGCGGGCGGCCTACCAGGCCGACATCACCTACGGGACGAACAACGAATTCGGATTCGACTACCTGCGCGACAACATGGTGATCGAACTCAGGCATCGCGTGCAGCGCGGGCACGCGTACGCGATCATCGATGAGGTCGACTCGGTGCTGATCGACGAGGCCCGCACCCCGCTCATCATCTCCGGACCCGCCGGTCGCGACGAACGCGACGTGTATCAGAAGCACAACGCGCAGGTGGCCGCGATCGCCCGCAAGCAGACGCGGATCGTCAACCGTCTCGTGGCCGAGGGCACGAAGTTGCTCGACGAGACCGAGGCCGACGAGGATACGGAGCAGCGCCGGGACGCGGGTCTCAAGCTGCTCGCGGCGCAACGTGGCGGGCCGAAGAACAAGCGGCTGCTCAAGCTGAAGACGCGCTCTGGCGTGAAGCAGCTCATTCAGCGGACGGAAGCCGACCTCATGCGGGAGAAGCGGCTGCCGGAGATCGACGAAATGCTCCTCTTTTCGATGGACGAGAAGGGGCAGACGATTCAGATCTCCGAGCAGGGCCTCGACGTGCTCTCGCCCGACGACCCCGAGACGTTCGTTGTCCCCGACATCTCGGAAGACGTCCAGCACGTCGAGGACGATGAGTCGCTGACCACCGACGAGAAGCGTGGTGAGATCGAACGCCTCGAACGCGAATACGCGGAGAAGTCCGAGAAGATCCACGTCATCCACCAGCTCGTTAAGGCGTACTCCCTCTACGAGAAGGACGTGGAGTACGTGGTGGAGAACGGCGATGTGCTGATCGTCGACGAACACACCGGCCGAAAGATGCACGGGCGGCGCTGGTCGGACGGGCTCCACCAGGCGGTCGAGGCGAAGGAGAAGGTCAAGGTGCGCGGCGAGACGCAGACGCTCGCCACGATCACGATCCAGAACTACTTCCGGATGTACGACAAGGTGGCCGGGATGACCGGCACCGCCGAGACGGAAGAGGGCGAGTTCCACGCGATCTACGGCCTCGAGGTCGTCGTCATCCCCACGAACCGGCCGGTGCGGCGACTCGATCACGACGACGTGATTTTCCAGACGAAGAAGGAAAAATACGCCGCGTTGATCGACGAGATCGAACGGATCAACGGCGAGGGCCTCCCGATCCTCGTCGGGACGACGAGCGTGGAGGTGTCGGAGGTCATCGCCCGCATGCTGAAGCGGCGGGGACTCGCCCACGAGGTGCTGAACGCGAAACAGCACGCGCGGGAAGCGGAGATCGTGCGTAACGCGGGCCAGCCCGGCGCGATCACGATCGCGACGAACATGGCCGGGCGCGGCACCGACATCAAACTCGCCTCCCCGTGCGTCCAGTGCGACGTTTGCGGGATCCGTTCCGAAACCCCGGCGTTCGGCCGCACCGGCGAGGAGCCGGACCTGTCGCGGGCAGAGATCAAGGAGCGGGGGTGCGAGGAGGAGCCGCCCTGCGGACTGCAGATCCTGGGGACGGAGCGCCACCAGTCGCGCCGCATCGACCGCCAGCTTCGCGGCCGCTCCGGACGCCAGGGGGATCCCGGCGCGAGCCTCTTCTTCCTCTCGCTCGAAGACGACCTCATGCGGCTCTTCATGCACGAGCGCGTGGCGAAGATCATGGATCGCCTGGGCGTGCAGGAGGGCGAGGTCATCAGCCACCCGTGGATCACGAAGTCCGTCGAGCGTGCGCAGAAGCGGGTCGAGACCCAGAACTTCGACGCCCGCAAGCGCCTGCTGGACTACGACGACGTGATGAACCAGCAGCGCGAGGTCGTCTACGACCTGCGCCTCTATGCGCTCGAGGGCGGGGAAGACCTCAAGGGCGAGACGTGGGAGATGGTCGAGGAGGCGCTCCGCGAGGAGATGGACGCCTATGTGCCGGAGGAGAGTTCGCACGACCAGTGGAACCTCCCGGGACTGCGGGAGCACCTCCTGATCGAGTACTTCCTGCACAACGAGTTCCTGCCCCGGGTCGGAGCGGACCGCGGGGAGGCGTCCGAGGCGGAGAAGGACGCGAGCGCCGACAACTGGGCGGGGACCGGCGAGTTGTACGATGCGGTGATCGAGAGCGCCCACGAGCAGTTCCGCGTCAAGCTCGAGAGCTTCGGCGAACTCTGGGAGCAGGTGTTGCGCTTCGTTGTGCTGTCGGTGCTGGACGAAAAGTGGAAGGACCACCTCTACGACCTCGACCACCTCCGCTCCTCGATCCAGTTCCGGTCGTGGGGACAGAAGGACCCGCTCGTCGAATACAAGAAGGAGGCGTACGAGATGTTCGTGAGCCTGATCACGGACATCCGGAAGACGGTGGCGAATCGCTTCTTCCGCGCGCGCATCGAGGTCCGACCGCCGGGCCGGCCCCGGCCGCCGCAGATTACGGGAATGAGCGGCCCCGTGGAGCCGGGCGCCGGCCCCGCGGGCGGACTGCCCCCCGGCCGGGGCGCGGCGCCCGTGCCGGACGGCGCGTCCGGTGAGCGTCCCGCGGCCGAGCCGGCGTTCTCCGCCACCGGCGTCGCGGCCTCCGCCGCGGTGCAGGAACTGGCCCCCGATGACACCGCGGCCCGCGCGGCCCTTCGCGCCGGCCAGCGGCCCCGCCGGACGACCGGCGCTCCGGCGACGGCCACGAAGGCCCCGGGGCGGAACGAGCCGTGTCCCTGCGGCAGCGGGCGGAAGTACAAGAAGTGCTGCGGCCGTCCCGGCTGAGCCAGCCGACGGCGAGATGGATCGCGCCGCCGGCCGCGTGTCGCCCCGGCATACCCATCGCCGCCGCGATGCTCGCGTTGGGCTGTGGGGGAGAACGGGGAGCGGCGAACGCGGCGGCCGACCCGGCCAGCGCGGCCGCGGCGCCGGAAGCGGCCGATGCCGCCTCGGAGCCGGATCTGTCCGCCGTGTTCGCCGCCGAGGCAGTCGACGTAGCCCTGCTCGAGTACGCGATCGGCATGCCATCCAGGCTGCCGGCGGGCCCCACGATGCTCCGCCTCAGCAACCAGGGCTTCGAGATGCACAACCTCAAGCTCGTGGACCCCGCGAGCGGGGAAGTCCTCTGGGAGACGGAGGAGGATGTGAACACCGGAGAGGTCCGTCTCGTCGAACTCGACCTCTCTCCCGGGAGTTACACGGTCGTGTGCGACGTCGCCGGCCACGACAGCCGCGGGATGCTCATGACGCTCACCGTGGAGGCAGCGCCGGCTCCCTGACCAACCCCTGACCGCGCCGGGCCAACCCCGAGGCCCGAGATGCAGCGCCGCTCGAACGCAGCGGGGCTTTTGCCCGCGGCCTGCCTGACCGGAAGGAGCGACCGGCTTGTACCTGAGATATGTACCCCCGATGGGGATCTACGAGACGCTCTACGCCTTCCTGGGGGCGTTTGGCACCTACATGGGCGAGCCCGGCACGAACCCGTGGAGCCAGGGGTTCCCGCGGACGGTTGCGCTGCCGGACGGCCCGGCGCTTCCGTCGACGGTCACGGTGACCTCCGAGCACCGCAAGTATCCGAAGGCGTGGGGGCTCCCGTCGCTGAGGGAGGCGATCGCGGCCTACTACCGGCAGTCGTACGGCGTCGAGATCACGGCGGAGAACGTGATGGTGTTCGCGGGCGGGCGTCCCGCGATCGTGGCGCTCCTCCTCTTCCTCGAACCCGATATCGAGGTCCGCCTCGCGTCCACGGAATACACCCCGTACTACGACGTCCTCGAGGGGCTGCGACGCCCCTATCACCTCGTGCACAGCGGCGTGGACAACGGCTTCCGGCCCCCGGTCGCGGCCTATACGGCTCCGCGAGACGGGCGCACCCTGATGCTGCTGAGCAATCCGTGCAACCCGACCGGCGTGACGCGGACCGGAGAGGAACTCGCGGCGCTGGTGGCGGCCAGCGCGCAGGACGGGATGGGGCTCCTCGTCGACGAGGCCTACGAGCTTCTCCACGACGAGCCGGTGAGCGCCCTCGCGCACGTGGACGACATCGAGCGCGGCAACCTGTTCGTCATCGGCGCCGCCACGAAGGGCCTGCAGGCGCCCGGCATCCGCATCGGATGGGCCGTGGCGGCGAGACGGCACATCGAAGTGCTCGCGAACTTCTCCTCGTTCGGGATGGGTGGCGTGTCCCATCCGTCACAGTGCTACGCGGTCGAACTCCTGGAGCCCGAGCGCATGCTCCACGTCCGGGCGGCCGTCCCCGCCTTCTACGCCATGCAGCGCGAGCGGTACGGGCGGGCCTTCGAGGATCTTGGCCTCGAACTCTTCTCCGGCGACGGCGGCTTCTACCACTGGTGCCGGCTCCCGAACGGCTGGACCGCCCGGCAACTGAACGAGCGCCTCTTCACGCGCGGGGCCGCGATCCTCAAGGGCACCGACTGCGACATGGAGCGCCTCGAGGACGACTCGCCGCTGGCGAGCTTCTTCCGCTTCTCCTTCGGCCCCCTCGCTCCGGAGTCGTTCGAGGCGGACATCGCCCTGCTTGGCGAGACGCTGCGCGAGATGCGATCCTGAGAGCGCGGCAGACGTTGCTTTCGCGGCGAGAGATCGCGGTTCACGCCCGATCCGGCGACCGGAAACAGGAGGACCTTCGATGACGATGACGCGACGTGTTTTCGCGGGGACCTCGCTCGCGGCGGCGGGGGCTGCGGCACTGCCCGCTGCGGGGGCTGCGGCAAGCACCCGCGAGACCCGACCCTTGCCGGCTCGCGACGGCGCCTCCGCCGAACGCGCGGCCCGGGCCGGGCGGCTGCTCATCCTGGGCGGCACCGGATTCATCGGCCCGCACATGGTGCGCCACGCCCTCGAGCGGGGACACGAGGTCACGCTCTTCAACCGCGGACGCTCGAACCCCGGTCTCTTCCCCGGCGTCGAGACCCTCATCGGGGACCGCGACGGGGCGCTCGACGCGCTGCGCGGGAAGGAATGGGACTACGTCATCGACAACAGCGGCTACGTCCCGCGCCTCGTGCGTGACTCGGCCAGCCTCCTGCGCGACGCCGTCGGCCGGTACCTGTTCACTTCTACCGGCTCCGTGTACGACTTCGATCAGGACGCATTGCCGGAAGATGCCCGGCTGCTCGAGGTGATCGATCCCGAGAGCGAGGACGTGGGGCGCTACTACGGGGAGCTGAAGGTGATGTGCGAGGAGGCCGTACAGGAGATCTACGGCGACCGCGGCACGGTCACCCGGCTGCACGTCGTCGCCGGTCCGGGGGATCCCACCGACCGCTTCACGTACTGGCCTGTCCGGATCCATCGTGGAGGCGAGGTGATCGCGCCGGGCGACATGGACAACCCGGTGCAGTTCATCGACGTGCGTGACCTGGCCGAGTTCTGCATGCACCTGCTGGAGGAGGACACCGGCGGGATCTTCAACGTGGCGGGCCCGACGATCGACAAGACGCGCATGGACGAGTTCCTGTACGGGATCCGCGCGACCGTCACGACCCCCGTGTCGTTCTCGTGGGTGGACGAGGACTTCCTCCGGAACCGCGAGCCGCCCGCGCGCTTCCCCCTCTGGTACTCGCACCGCGGCCCGACGCGCGGGCTGGCGCAGGTCCGCTCGCACCGGGGCGTCGAGGCCGGGCTGCGCTTCCGCCCCCTCGCGGTCACCGCGCGCGAGACCCTCGACTGGTTCCTGGCCGAACCCGAGGAGCGGCGGACGCGACTCCAGTTGAACCTCGACCGTGACGCGCAGATCCTCGCGGACTGGAACAGCCGGTAACGGCCTGCCCCGGTCTCGCACAGGCCCCAGACACGAGGACGTTCCATGACGATGACGTATGGGCAGCCCACGAGCGTGGATCAGTCGGACCGGGTCGTTCCCATCAACCTGCGGCAGAGCGGGCGGACGCCCGTCGAACTGCTCATCTCGACCCGGGTCCGGAAGTCGCCGTACTGGCACCTGTCGCACGATGCGGGTTGCTGGCGGGCCACCACCTACAACCGCGTGTACCACCCTCGCGGCTACGTGCGGCCCGGGGACGGCGGCGCGGCGGCGGAGCACGAGGCGCTCACCCAGCGGGTCACGCTGTGGAACGTCGCCGTGGAGCGGCAGATCCGCGTCAGGGGACCCGAAGCCGGGGCCTTCGTCGACTACGTGATCACGCGCGACGCGACCCGGATCGAGCCGATGCGCGCGCGGTACGTCATCCTCTGCAACGACCGCGGCGGAATCCTCAACGACCCGGTGCTGCTGCGACTCGCCGGGGACGAGTTCTGGTTCTCGCTCGCCGACTCGGACCTCCTGTTCTGGCTTCAGGGCGTCAACGTCGGGCTCGGAATGCAGGTGGAGATCGACGAGATCGACGTCTGCCCACTGCAGGTCCAGGGGCCGAGATCGCTCGATCTCATGGCCGATCTCGTGGGGGAGGCCGTCAGGGACATCCCCTACTACGGGCTCATGGAAGCGGAGATCGCCGGCTGTTCCGTCGTCATCTCGCAGACCGGCTTCTCGGGGGAGAAGGGCTACGAGATCTACCTCCGGGACGCGACACGGCACGCCGAGACGCTTTGGCGGGCGGCGCTGGAGGCGGGAGAAGCGCACGAGTTGATGGTCACGGCCCCCGGGCACCAGCGCCGCATCCAGGCCGGGATCCTGTCGTGGGGACAGGACATCGACCACGAGACGAGCCCGTTCCAGTGCAACCTCGCCTACCAGGTGCCGCGCGAGAAGCCGGGCGACTACATCGGACGCGACGCGCTGGAGCGTCAGCGGGCCGAGATCGAGGCCGGACGTTCTCCGTTCGCCCTCGTGATGGTGGGGATGAAGCTCGGCGGCCAGCCGATCGACGACTATGCCCCCGACTTCTGGCTCGTGTCGCGCGCGGACGGCGGCGACCCGGTCGGATATCTCACGTCTCCCTGGCACGCCCCCGAGCTGGGGAGCAACATCGCGCTCGGGTACGTCCCGCCCTCCGACTCCGCCATCGGCACGGAACTCGCCGTGTGGCTCCCGGACGAGTACGCGAGCGAGCCGGGCAAGCCCGATGCCGCCCGTGTGTGCGAGGTTCCGTTCAGGCCCTCCGCGAACCCGAGCACGCGCGAGGTCGCCCGCGCCCAGGGCCGCGATACGGCCATGTAGCGCGATTCCCGTAGGCGGGAGCACCGTGGCCGGCCAGGGTCAGGATCTCATGCGGGCGCCGGTGGGGTCGAAGACCGCCTTGCCGGCAGCCACGGTGACCGGGAACGGTTCATTCATGTAGAGGACCCGGAGCCGCGTTCCGGGGGTGGCGAGTTCCGGCGGGAGGTACGCCATGAGGAGGTACTTCCCCACGGAGGGGCCCATCCCCGCCGACGTGACGCGGGACTCCCTTCCGCGGGTGTCGACGATGCGTCCCCCGCCCGGCTCCAGCAGCGGCTCGTTGCCTCCGACGGGGAAGCGGGCGAGGCCGGAACGGTCGGCGTGGTCGTCCATGGTGAGCGTGCGGAGCATCGCCGCGGGCCCCGCCTCCCGGGCCTCCAGGTAGGCGGCCCGGCCGATGAAGTCCGCCCGCTTCACGCGCGGCCGCGCCAGGCCCGCCTCCACCGGCGAGTACTCGGAGGTGAGTTCGGCCCCCATGAGGGCGTAGCCCTTCTCCATGCGGCCCGTCGTGCCGTAGACTCCGGCGCCCACTGGCCGTACGCCGAACGGCCCGCCCGCCTCCCGCACGGCGTCCCACACCCGCTCCGCGAGCGAGGCCTCCACGTAGATCTCCCATCCGCTCTCTCCGACATACGAGATCCGACACATCGTGACCGGAATCCCGTCCAGCGCGACGTCGCGCACGGAGGCATACGGGAACGCGGCCTGCGAGAGGGGCGTCCCGGAGATCTTCCCCAGGAGCGCCTTGGCCCGGGGACCCCAGACGCCGAGCGCGCACATCTCCGCCGACCGATCCTCGAAGCGGACGGAGTCCTCGTCCGGCAGGTGCTTGCGGAACCAGGCCGCGTCCCGCGCCCCGTCGAAGGCGCCGGTCACGACGCGAAAACGATCCGCCCCCAGCCGCTGGATCGTCAGGTCGGCCCTGAAACCGCCGTCCGGCGTCAGCAGCGGGGTGTAGATGGACGTCCCGGGCGGCCGGTCGCACGCGTTCGTCGTCATGCTCTCCAGGTAGGCGAGCGCTCCGGGGCCCGTCACGTCGAAGATCTGAAACGCGCCCAGATCGACGAGGCCGACCTTCTCGCGCAGGTGCAGGTGCTCCGCCTCGATGATGGGAGACCACCAGCGGCGATCCCATTCGTGCGGCCGGTCGGCGACGCCGTGGCGCTCAACGAGGTCGGCATTCGACTCATACCACTGCGGACGTTCCCATCCGCGCGCCTCGTAGCAGACGGCCCCGAGAGCCTCGGTGCGGGCGTGAAGCGCCGAGCGGTACACCTCGCGGCAGGATTCCCACTGCTCGCGCGGGTGTACGATCCCGTACGTCTTGTTGAAGTGCTCCCGGGCGCGCGCCCGGACATGCGGTTGCGTCCGCTCGTGCGGCTGGAAGCGGGTGACGTCGGATTCGTGAGGGTCGCACAGGCGGGGATGGCCGTGCGTGATCCACTCCGCGAGGAGCTGCGCCGCCCCGGGACCTTCCTTGATCCAGACCGCCGCCGCAGACCACAGGTTGGCCACCTCGGCGGTTTCTCCCAGCACCGGGTGCGCATCGGGTGTGAGCGAGAGGAGGCCGTTGATCGCGTAACCGATCTCGGCGCCCTCGAGCAGTCCTCCCATGACCTCGCGCGCCTGCGCGAGCTGGGGCGCGAAGTCATCCTCCGTGAACGGCAACTCGGTTGGGGAGCGTTCCGAGGCCTCGCGCGCGGGGATGTCCTCCGGGCGCACGAGGATCGGGCGGTGCGCGTAGGACCCGACCTCCATCGCACCGTACTTCTGGCGCTCGTACATGAACGCGTCCATGTCGCGCACGATGGGGTGGCCGATCTCGTTGCCGGTGGCACGAAGGACATCGATCGGACCGAGGTCCGCCATCTGGTGGACGGCCGGCGTGAGCGGAATCGAGGCGCCGGCGAGTTCCGCGATGCGGGGGCTCCACACGCCGCAGGCGATGACCGCATGCTCGACCTCGATGCGGCCCCGCAAGGTGACGATGGCCCGCAGGCGGGGGCGCCCAAAGCGCCGCGGTTCGACCTCCAGCCCGGTCACCTCGGTGTTGTCCATGACGGTGAGCGCTCCCCGGGACAGGGCCCGTTCCCGCATGAGCGTGCCGGCCCGGACGGAGTCGACGACGGACACGGACGACATCCAGAAGCCGCCCAGGATGACGTCGGGGTTCACGAACGGGATCCGCTCGGCCACTTCCGCCGGCGTGAGGAGCTCGGCGTCGATGCCCCACGCGCGCGCCGAAGTCATGCGGCGCCGCAGCTCTTCCATCCGGGACTCCGTACGGGCGATCTCGACACCCCCGCACGTCGTCTGCACGCCGAGCGCCTCGTACTGCCGCTGGCTCTCCAGCGTCAGCATCGCGACCTCGCGGCTGTGATCCGTGGGGAAGATGAAGTTGGACGCATGGCCCGTGGAGCCGCCGGGGTCGGGCAGGGGGCCCTTGTCGATAAGGACGAGATCGTCCCAGCCCCGCTGCGCGAGGTGCTCGACGAGGCAGCTGCCGACGATGCCGGCCCCGACGACGGCGATGCTCGCCGCGGCCGGCTGTGGCGCGCGTTCGCTCACGGCGCGGAGTGCGTGCGGCTGCGAGGTCTCATGCGCGGCGTGGCGGGATGCGGATCGGGTCGCCCAGATCCGGCATCACCCCCAGGTCGCCCAGCAGCGCCTCCAGCGCCGGCATGCGCCCGGCCAGCAGCTGATTGATGCGCTCCGCGACCGGCGCCAGCGCCTCCCACGCCCGGTCGATCCGGTACAGCTGGTCCGCCGTGGGCTCGCCGGACCACCCCTCCATCTGCGAGATGCCGGCACCCCCGCCGACGTCCCCGAGGTCGTCGCCGATCTCCTCGAGTTCGCCGGAGATCTCCTCCGCCATGGCCTCGATCCGCTCGCGGTCGGCATCCCCCATCTCGGCGTCGTCCACGAGCGCCCGGATATCGGCCAGACGATTGTTCATGGCGCCGATCCGCTCGCGCGCGTCGCGCGCGGGGCCCGCCAGTGCGTGGGCCCTCAGCATCGCATCCTGCCGCGCCACGAGGGCCGCCCGACTCGCCTCGCGCCTCGGGTCGAGCCGCACGCCGACATCCGTCGTCTGGCTCTCGCCCCCGACGGTGAGCCGCACCGTGTACGTGCCCGGCAGCACGCGCGGTCCCGCGCCCGGCGGCGGTCCGCGCGAGAAGCCTCCTCCACCGCCTGCCGCGTCAAAGGCCGGATCCACCCGGAAGTCCCACAGCACTTCATTCATCCCCGCCTCACCTCCCACTTCCATCGTGCGCAGCACCTCATCCCCGTCGAGGACCTCGAGGCTCGCCCCGCTCGCGTCCACGCCCTCGCCGACGTAGTAGCGGAGTGGGATCCCGGCCGCCGGGTTGGGGGCGATGAACGTGGCCGGCTGGAAGGGCCAGTCCATCCCCATCGACCACATCGTGCCGCGCCGCGCGCCGAACAGCCGGAAGTCGGCGGCGAACACGTCCGCGGACATCTCCTCCAGCGGGGTGATATCGTCCAGGATCCAGATGCTGCGGCCGTGCGTCCCCACGACCAAGTCGTTCTCGCGCGGGTGGATCGCGATGTCGTCCACGGCGGCCACGGGGAGGTTGTTCACCATCCGCGCCCACGACTCGCCCCGGTCGATCGACATGTAGACGCCGATCTCGTTTCCGATGAAGAGCAGGTTCGGGTTCCGCGGGTGCTCCCGGATCACGTTCACCGACCAGCCGTCCGGGAGGCCGGCCGTGATCTGCCGCCAGCTCGCGCCGTGGTCCTCGCTCACGTAGGCGTACGGCGCGTAGTCGTCGTTGCGGTGGCCGTCGAACGTCACGTAGACGCGGCCGTCCGCCGCATACGACGTCTCGAGGCGGCTCACATAGGTGCGGGGCGGGACGCCGGGCACCCGGTCGATCACGTTCGCCCAGCTCGCGCCTCCATCGAGCGTCACCTGCAGGTTCCCGTCATCGGTTCCCACGTAGAGGGCGTCCGGAGAATGCTTCGACTCCGCGAAGGCCGTGATGTTGCCGTAGGACGCGATCCCGTCGTGGTCGGAGAGCGTCTCGTCCGTCACGACGCGCCCCATGATCTCCAGCGTGTCCCGGTCGATCTGCTTCGTGAGGTCCGGGCTCGCCTCCTCCCAGTTCATCCCGCGGTCCGTCGACCGGAACAGGTGGTTCCCGCCCAGGTAGATCGTCGCCCGGTCGTGCCGCGAGATCGCGAACGGTGAGTCCCAGTTGAACCGGTAGCGGCGCGGCTCCTCGTCCTCGGCTTCGCCTCCCGTCGGACGCGGCACGGGCCGGATCGACTGTCCCTCCCGCGTGGCCACGTCGATGCGCGCCATGTTCCCGCCCTGCGACTCCGAGAACATGATGTTCGGGTCCTCGGGGTCGGAGTGGTTGTGGAACCCGTCGCCGAACCACATGTGCGTCCATTCGCGGTTGCGGACGCCCCAGGTGGACTGCGTGCGGTGCGGTGCGCACCAGTTCCCGTTGTCCTGCAGCCCGCCGCACACGTTGTACGGGTCGCTCATGTCGACGTCGATCTCGTAGAACTGGCCGATCGCCATGTTCCGGATCGAACGCCACGTCACGGACCCGTCGCGCGAGAAGGCGAGCCCGCCGTCGTTCCCGTTGATGAGATGGTTCGAGTTGTGCGGATTGATCCACAGCGCGTGGTGGTCGGAGTGGATCTGGTCCGTCGCGTTCCCCGGCCACCATGTGCGCCCTCCGTCGTCCGACGCCGATGACTGGACGCCGCCCAGGTAGATCCGCTCGGGGTTGTTGGGGTCGATCCGGATGAGGGAGAAGTACATGGGACGCGGGTTGCGGTCGCTCATGAACTCCCACGTCTCGCCGCGATCCATGGAGCGGTACACGCCCTGCCCCTCGTGCGCCTCGACGATCGCGTACACGAGGTTGCCGTCGCGCCGGTAGATGTCGAGCCCAATGCGGCCGAGTTCACCCTCGGGCAGCCCTTCTTCGAGCCGGGTCCAGTTCTCCCCGCCATCCGTGGTGCGCCATAGGCCCGACCCGCCGCCGCCGGCCGCGAAGCCGAACCCCGTGCGCTGCCGCTGGTACATGGCAGCGAAGAGCGTGTTCGGGTCGTTGTGGTCCATGACGAGGTCGATGATCCCGGTGTGCTCGTCGATGTAGAGGATGTTCTCCCACGTCGCCCCGCCATCGGTCGTCTTGAAGAGGCCCCGCTCCTCGTTCGGACCCCACAGGTGGCCGACGGCCCCCACGTACGCGACGTCGGGATCCCGCGGATCGATCTTGATTCTGCTGATGTGGCGCGTGTCCTCGAGCCCCACGTGCGTCCACGTGCCGCCCGCGTCCGTCGACTTGAACACGCCGACGCCCCACGGCGAACTCTGCCGGTTGGCCGGTTCCCCGGTCCCCACCCACACGTGGTTGGGGTTGGACGGCGCCACGCTCACGGCGCCGACCGAGGAGGTGGGCTGGTCGTCGAACACGGGATCCCACGTCATCCCGTCGTTCGTCGTCTTCCACACGCCCCCCGCGCCGAGGCCGACGTAGAAGATGCGCGGGTCGCTCTCCACGACCGCTAGATCGGACACCCGCCCGCCCATGATCGCGGGCCCCAGTTCGCGGAACTCGAGCCCGGAGGCCGCCGCCGCGGCTCGCTCCGAGGCGGACTGGCCCTGCGCCGGGCCGGGGAGGGCCACCGCGAGAACCATCGGAAGAAGGAGAGACACGAGACCGCGAGAGCATGGCGGGGACTTCGACTGGAGCGCCATCGGAACCTCCGGAGTGACGGCGGAAACCGCGGGAAACGGGACATCCGAACAGTGATTCCCGCGAAGCCCGCCGCGCAAGGCGACTCCGTGCCTGCCCGACCCCCCACTTGTCCCGCCATGAGGTGGCGGCTTACTTGGCCGCATGTGCTTCGGGACGACACGAAAGCCGTCGGTATGGCAACGCCGGGATCGGCTCCTCGGCGCGCTTGCCGTCGCCTCCTTCGCGACCCTCCTCGCCGCGCCCGTCTTCGCGGCGGTCCCGCCTGCCCCGGTCGCCGATCCGGATTCCGTTCTGCGCATCACGTTCCTCGATGTCGGGCAGGCGGATGCCGTCCTCATCCAGGCGCCGGGTGGGAGGACAGCGCTCGTGGACGCGGGGCGCGACGAGATCGTCCCTCTGCTCCGGCAGTTCGACGTAAGCGGGATCGATCTGCTCGTCGCCACGCACCCCCACGCGGATCACATCGGCGGCATGGCCGGCGTCATCGCGGCGTTCCCGGTGCGTTTCTACATGGACAACGGGGAGCCGCACACGACGCAGACCTACCGGCGGCTGCTCGCCGCCCTCGACGCCCGTCCGGAGATCACCTACCTGGAGGCCTCGCCCCGGACGCTCACGCTCGGCGAGGTCGAGATCGATGTCCTGCCGCTGCTCCCGCCGGGGACGACGGACCACAACGACCGCTCCGTCACCCTGCTCGTGCGGTTCGGAGAGTTCAGGGCCTTTCTGAGCGGCGATTCGGAGGTGCGGCAGCTGACTCATCTGATGAACCGGGGGGCTGTCCGCGAGGTGGCGCTGCTCAAGGCGCCGCACCACGGGAGCGACAACGGATTCACGTGGGACTTCCTGAACGCCGCCCGACCGCGGGTCGTGGTCATCTCGGTGGGCCCCAACAGCTACGGCCATCCGCGGCCGGCTGCCCTCCGGGCCTACGAGGCGTCGGGGGCCACCGTGTTCCGCACGGATCGGCACGGCCACGTCTCCGTGCAGGGGCACGAGAGCGGCGACTACGACGTCTCGTTCGGCGGGGAGGTCGCGTTGCGGGGGACCGGAGACGAGCCGCGCGACGCGCCGGTGGCGGCTCCCGGGCCGACCGGCGTCCCCGCTGCGCCGGGTGACGCGGGGCTCCGACTCTGGGTGCACGCCGACGCACCCGGCAACGATCACGCGAACCCGAACGGTGAATATGCCGTGATCCGGAACGTGGAGTCGCGCGACCGGCCGATCGGCGGCTGGTCGCTGTGCGACAGGGCCAATCACTGCTTCCGATTCCCGGGGGGCGCTGTGCTGGAGGCTGGCGGACAAATCGTCGTGCACACCGGTTCCGGGCGCGCCGACGGCGCCCGCTACTACATGGGCCGCCGGCAGGCCGTGTGGAACAACAACGGCGACACCGCGACGCTCTACGACGACACCGGGGCCGTCGTCATCGTGCTCGACTATTGAGCCCGCAGGCGGAGCACTTCTGGGTCGTCGACCGCGCGGAGGGGCCCATCGCCGTGCTCATCCGCGACCGCGACGAGCGCACGGTGACCGTGCCGATCAAGACGCTTCCCGCGGGGAGCCGCGAAGGCGCCGTGCTGCGGGTTCCGGAGACGGACGGTTGGCCGGACTGGGCCGCGGCAACGCTGGACGAGGAGGTGCGCCGCGCCCGCCTGAGGGAGGCGGAAGACGTGCTCCAACGCCTCAGACGGCGGGATCCCGGCGGCGACATCGAATTGTAGGTGTCTTGAACGATCGGCCGGCCCGGATCTAGGATCGAAGTCTGCGATCCCCCTGTCAGGAGCCGTCCGATGAAACGCCGAGACTTCCTCGCCACCTCCGCCGCGGCCGCCGCAGGATCGGGCCTCGTCGCCTGCCGTGCACCCGAGACTGCCGCCGCCCCGCCCCTCACCTCCGGGCAGTGGGGCTCCGGCGACTACTCGCATGTGCCGGGTCTGGCCGGGCCTGCGCACGGCACGGTGTGGGGCCGAACCGGCGTGACGGCCTGCTCCGACTACTACGCGTCCCTCGCCGGCACGAAGACGATGATGGAGGGCGGGAACGCGATCGACGCGATGGTCGCGGCGTGCGCCACCCTGAACGTGTCCGATCCCTACATGTCCGGCATCGGCGGTTTCGGCGGCTACATGCTCATCTACCTGGCGGAGGAGAACCGCGTCGTCGGTCTCGATGCGCTCGGCAAATCGCCCGCCGCCTCGTCCCCGGAGACGATGACGCTCGACGACTTCGCCATGGGCTACAAGGCGCCGATCGTGCCCGGGGCCTTCAAGGGGTGGGCCGCCGCGCTGGAGCGCTACGGCACGATGAGCCTGGGCGACCTGTTCGAGCCCGCGATCCAGCTCGCCGAGGACGGCTTCGCGATCTCGAAGTTCGACGAGCGCTACACGGCGTCGAGCGCGGACAAGCTGAGCCGCTACCCTTCAACGACGCGCGTGTTCTTCCCCAACGGGCGCCCGCCGCGCATGGGCGAGATCATCAGGCAGCCCGACCTCGCCGCAAGCATGCGTCACCTTGCCCGCGTGGGCGCGGACGACCTCTACCAGGGTGAACTCGGCGACCGCATCGTCGCCTTCCTGGCCGAGCACGGGGGCCACCTGACCAAGGCCGATCTGGAGTCCTACGAAGTCGAGTGGAGGGAGCCGATCAGGACGACCTTCCAGGGCTACGACCTGCACGCCATGCCCCCGGGCTCCTGCGGGATGTCGATGTTCCAGGCACTGAACATCATGGACGGGTTCGACCTCGCGAACATGGACCTGTACGGCTCCGAGTTCGTGCACCTGTGGCTCGAGGCAATGAAGCTTGCCCTCGCCGACGACGACCGGTACAACACCGGAAAGGAAGACGTGGACATCCCCGTGGATATGATCATCTCCAGGGAGTACGCGGACGAACAGCGCGCGAAGATCGATCCAATGCGCGTCGCGTCCTTCTCGGGGGCCCCGCTTCCGTTCTTCGGGACGACGAGCCTCTCCACCGTCGACCGGTGGGGGAATGCGGTCGCCTTCACGCAGTCGCTCGTGAACGCGTACGGGAGCGGCGTGATCGCCGGCGACACGGGGATCTTCCTCAACAACGGCCACATGTTCGGTTTCGTGCTCGAGGAGGGTCACGTGAACCACCTCGAGGGCGGCAAGCGGGCGAAGGGCGTGATGACGCCCTGCATCATGATGAGGGACGGGGACCTGTTCGCGGCGGTCGGGGCGCAGGGCGGCTACACGATCCCGCAGACGGTGGGCCAGGTGATCACGAAGCTCGCCGTGGCCGGCCTGGACATGCAGCTCGCGATTGCGTCGCCGCGCATGTGCGTCAACCGGGGCGGTGGGCGCACGCCGATCCCCGAGGACTCCGTCACGTACTTGGAGGCGGGGTTCCCGCCCGAGGTCTATCAGGAGCTGGCGGACCGCGGCCACTACCTGGCCGAACCGGGGAATCTGGGCGGCGTGCAGGCCGTGCACCGGGATGCTGAGACCGGTGCGCTGTCCGGCGGCTCGGACCCGCGGCGCGACGGCCACGCCGTTGCCTGGTAGAGGAGCAGTCGCTCGGGTCTCGGCGGCGGGCGCCGACCGGTCCTCTACGCCCTCGCCGGGTCCGGATGCATGACCACCTCGAAGTCTTCCTCGTAGCCTGTCCGGGTGGGGGAAGGGAGGTAGCGGGAGAGGTCGAGTTGGGCTGCTTCGAGTTCGCGGTCGAAGGCGGCCAGATCTCGTCGTGACGCGTCGGCGGCGGTGTCGGAGGTCGCGTAGACGATGGGACCGAGACGCTGATCCTGGAGCTTCAGCCGGCGCCGCATGAACTCCGCCTCGACGAAGGTCTCGCGTATCGCGGGGAAACGATACCTGAACCCTTCATCCTCCGCCTCCACTTCCGCGTCGAACTCGGCCGCCAGGCGCTCCAGCTCCGCCAGGATCATCTTCGGCGGTACCTGCCGGTCCTCGAGCGCGCGCGTCACGTGGCGGATCGCGTCGGGAGCGGCGACCCACCGGACGGCCCCGACACTGCGGGAGTAGACCAGGCCCACGAGCAGGCGCCGCACGTTGCGCCGCATGCGCGCGCGGTTCTCGCTCGCCAGCGTCAACGATCGGACGATGGGGATCGCGAAGAAGAGGCCGCTGAACGTGACAGGTATCACGCCGAGTCCGTAGAACATGACCGGATCGAACGAAGCGGGCAGTCCGACCACGCTCGCCATCGCCAGGTTGAAGCTGTTCATGGCGCCGATGCCGACGTTGGCCCCGGGGCTGTTGCCCGTCAGTTTCTTCGGGTACTCGAGCCGCATCCACGCCGGCCTGGGCTCGCGCGCCCGGACCTTCCCGTGAGCGCTTCTCATCAGTTCCGGGAAGGCGTACACCACCTCGCCTGCGTCCGACACGCGGGGGTCGCCCCCGTAGGCACCGGTGAGGCGTCCCATCTCTTCGACGGCGTCGTCGATCAGCAGGCCCGTGTGCTCGATCAGCTCCGACGACGTCAGGACGCCCTTCCGCGCCTGGATCAACTGGACCACCGTGCGATCCTTCTGGAGCTGCGTGGGCCTGGGATCCTCCGGGCCGAAGATGAACGCGAAGACCTTCTTGTAGAAGGGCGGCCGGGCGTCCTTCGGGAGCCGCCTGGCGTGGCGGTCGCCGTAGTAGAGGCCCCTCCGGTCCCACCCGCGCCCCCCGAGAAGCCAGTGAAGGATGAAGAAGTCCCCCAGGCCGAAGCCCCGGCGCCCGCCGGAGCCGCGGCCGTCGCGGTTGGCGGTCAGCAGCGCGATCAGGAGCAGGACGAAGACGACGAAGTAGACGACCAGCATGACCGCCGTCCAGATCTTGAAGCCGACCTTGAAGGCGGACCAGGCGGCTCGGCGGAAGCGCGCCGGGAACGGTTCCGCGTCGCGCTCGATGAGCCCGGGATCGAACTGGTAGAGAAGGTCGCCCGAATCGGAGACCTCGAGGTGGCCGCGGTGCGTCTCCAGGAGTGACCTCAGGGCGACCTCGGCCTCGTGGTCCGGCAATCCGGTGGCGGAGACGACATCGCCCAGGGTGGCGCGTCCCTCAAGGCTACGGAGGGCGGAGGTGACCGCACTCTCGGGACGGTGGGGGGCAGCTGTGACTGAATCGAGCACGCGTGATCGCCCTTTCTGCGGGACTTCACCGGCGCAGCGCCGTGACGCTGCGGCTGAGCCTGGACTCCGAGAGACTGAAGAGGCTTCCGTCTACGATAGCCCATAGGCGCGAATCCCGCGGCTATTGCGGAGGTTGGCTATTGTGGGGGTTCCTGTCGCCGTGCGCCGGGTCTTGAGCGGCGAGCGACCCGCATCCTAGGATCAAGGTCTGCGACCCCCCTGCCCAGGAGCCGTCCCATGAAGCGCCGAGATTTCCTCGCCACCTCCGCCGCCGCCGCCGCCGGATCCAGCCTCATCGGGTGTCGGCCTCCCGAAACAGCAGGAGCGGCCACCGCCGCGAGCGGACAATGGGGCCCGGCCGGCGACTCGAACGTCCCGGGCCTGCTCGGACCCGCGCACCGGGCCGTGTGGGGAGCACGCGGCGTGACGGCCGCCGCCGACTACTACGCCTCGCTCGCCGGCACCACGATCATGATGCAGGGCGGGAACGCCGTGGACGCCATCGTGGCCGCCTCCGCCATGCTCAACGTCTCCGAGCCGTACATGTCCGGCATTGGAGGTTTCGGCGGCTTCATGCTCATCTACCTGGCCGAGGAGAACCGCGTCGTCGGCCTCGACGCGCTCGGCAAGTCGCCGGCCGCCTCGTCGCCCGAGACGATGACGCTCGACGACTTCGCGGCGGGCTACAAGGCGCCCATCGTGCCCGGCGCCTTCAAGGGATGGGCCGCCGCCCTCGAACGCTACGGGACGATGAGCCTCGGCGACGTGTTCGAGCCCGCAATCCGGCTCGCCGAAGACGGGTTCGTCGTCTCGCGCTTCGACGAGATCCACACGAACGGCGACGCCGCCGGGAAGTTGGGGCGGTTCCCGTCGACCACCCGCGTCATGTTCCCGAACGGCCGTCCCCCGCGCATGGGGGAGATCATCCGGCAGCCCGACCTCGCCGCCAGCATGCGGCGCCTCGCCCTCGAAGGCGCGGACGATTTCTACAAGGGAGAGATCGGGGAGCGGGTCGTCTCCTTCCTCGCCGAGAACGGCGGCCACATGACGATGGGCGACCTCGAATCGTACGACGTCACGTGGAAGGAACCGATCACGACGACCTTCCAGGGGCATGACCTGTACGCGATGCCGCCGGGCTCGTGCGGAATGTCGATGTTCCAGGCGCTCAACATCATGGACGGCTTCGATCTCGCGAACATGGACCTCTACGGCTCCGAGTTCGCGCACCTGTGGCTCGAGGCGTATCGGCTCGCCCTCATCGACGACGATCGGTACAACACGGGGAAGGAGGACGTGGAGATCCCCGTCGACATGATCATCTCGAAGGAATACGCGGACGAGCAGCGGGCGAAGATCGACCCCGCGCGCATCGCCTCCTTCTCGGGCGCCCCGCTCCCGTTCTTCGGCACCACGAGCCTCTCTTCCGCCGATCGCTGGGGGAACGCGGTCGCCTTCACTCAGTCGCTCGTGAGCGGTTACGGCAGCGGCGTGATCGCCGGCGACACCGGGATCTTCCTCAACAACGGTCACACCTTCGGCTTCGTGCTGGAGGAAGGGCACGTCAATCACCTCGAGGGCGGCCAGAAGGCGAAGGGCGTCATGACGCCGTGCGTGGTGATGAAGGATGGGAACCTCGTCGCGGCCGTCGGCGCCGCGGGCGGTTACACGATCCCTCAGACGGTCGGGCAGGTGATCACCAAACTGACCACGGGCGGCATGGACATTCAGCTCGCCATCGCCTCGCCGCGCATGTGCCTCAACCGGGGCGGGGGGCGCACGCCGATCCCCGAGGATTCGGTCACGTACCTGGAGGCGGGGTTCCCGCCCGAGGTATACGACGAACTCGAGGACCGCGGCCACTACCTGGCCGAGCCCGGGAACCCCGGCGGCGTGCAGGGCGTGTACCGGGATGCGGAGACGGGCGCCCTCGCCGGCGGGTCGGATCCGCGCCGCGACGGGCACGCGATCGCCTGGTGAACCGGGGACGGCCCGCCTCCGTGACCGCGGGGCTGGCGGCACTGGCAGGGCTGGCCTGCGCGGACGGCGCCTCCACTCCGGCCAATCGTGCGGGAGGCGCCCCCGTGAGTGTGCTCACGCGCAACCAGGCGCTTCACATCCCCATGCGCGACGGCGTCCGCATCGCCGTTGACGTGTGGCTGCCCGATGGCATTCAGCCCAGGGACCGGCTCCCCGCCATGATGCGGGCGACCCGTTACTGGCGCGCCCGGGGCGAGGTCGGCGTCCCCGTCGATGAGACCTCGAACTTCGCCGAAGCGGAGCGCTGGAACCGGGCCGGGTACGCCCTCGTCCTCGTGGACGGGCGGGGAAGCGGGGCCTCGTTCGGGATCCGCCGCTTCGAACTCGCCGAGGACGAGGTGACGGACTACGGGGAGGTCGCGGACTGGATCGCGGACCAGCCCTGGTCGAACGGCCGTGTGGGCGCGTACGGCGTCTCCTACGCCGGGAACACGGCCGAGATGCTCGCGGTCAACCGCAGGCCCGCCGTGAAGGCGGTCGCGCCCCTTTTCAACGACTTCGACAACTTCGGCCACCTCATCTTCCCCGGCGGCGTGCTCACGGTCGGCTTCCTCGAGGACTGGTCGAACCGCACGCGCATGCAGGACCTGAACGACATCTGCGGCCTTTCCGACGCGACCGGGGCTGCCTGCGACGAAGTGCGGAGCCGAGTCACCGGCGTGAAACCGGTCGACGCGGACGTCGACGGATCGCTGCTCGCCGCTGCGGTGGCGGAGCACCAGGCCAATACCGTGCCGTTCGAGGCGGCGCTGGAGTACGAGTTCCGCGACGATCCGTTCGGCCCCTATGGCGAGACGAACGTCGGGCACCGCCGCAGCCCCTCCGGCCACCTCCCGCAGATCGAGGAGTCCGGCGTGGCCATGTTCGTCCGCGTCGGCTGGCAGGACGCCGGGACCGTGAACGGCACGCTCGGCCGCTACAACACGATCACGAACGCGCAGCAGGTTTTCATCGGCCCCTGGGACCACGGGGCGCGCAACGACACGGACCCGTTCAAGGCGGACGACACCCCCGTCGCCCCCGCCGCCGACGCCCGGTTCGAGGAACTCGTCGCGTTCTTCGACGCCCACCTCAAGGAGGATGGATCCGGGGAGACGCCGACGGAGATCCATTACTACACGCTCGGCGCCGACCGCTGGACGCGCACGGAGACGTGGCCGCCGGCGGGCTTCGACGACGTGACGTGGTACTTCGGCGAGGGGGGCACGCTGTCGACGGAAGCTCCCGCCTCGGACGCGGGAGAGGACTCCTATACCGTCGATTTCACCGCGACGACGGGGACCCGCAACCGCTGGTACACGAACGGCGGGGGCGGCGACGTCGTGTACGGCGACCGCCGCGCGGAGGACGAGAAGCTGCTGACGTACACCAGCGCGCCGCTAGCGGTCGATACCGAGGTCACCGGCCACCCCGTCGTCACGCTGCACTTGGCGTCCACCGAGACGGACGGGGCCTTCATCGTCTACCTGGAAGACGTCGCTCCGGACGGCACCGTGCGATACATCACCGAGGGACAGCTCCGCGGCGTCATGCGCGCGGTCACGGACGACCCGCCGCTGTACCGGAAGTACGGCTCGCACCGCAGCGAGTCGCGCGCCGACGCCCTCCCGCTCGTGCCGGGGGAGATCGCCGAACTGAGCTTCGACCTGTGGGCGACGTCGGTGCGGTTCCGGGCCGGCCACCGCATCCGGGTCGCCCTCGCCGGCGCGGACGCGGACACCTTCCTCCGCTATCCCCGCGACGGGAGCGTCCCGGAGTGGACGGTACAGCGCAATGCGGTCCACGCGTCCCGCATTGTCCTGCCGACGAAAGGCGGCTGATCCTACGGAATCAGTTCCAGCGTCGTGCTCGTCGTCATCGACGCCGGCATCCCGCCCATCGTCAGGTTCAGGTTAATCACGCTGTCGTGGCCCCGGAGGCGGCTGCTGCCCGTGTCGAAGATGGCGGTTCCGGTGACGGTGCCGGAGCCCTCAATCGACATCCCGCCGGTGTTGGCCGACATCGTGACGGTCCCTTCGAGCGATATCTCCGCAAGATCCCCGTCGACACCCACGAGCGTGTAGGCGATGTCCGTTTCCATCGTCATCGTGGCGCCCATGCCGGCCGGGATATCGGCGGACGTCTGTCCCGACCAGGAGTCGCCCGGACTCACTTCGCCTTCGGGTAGCTCGAAGAAGCTGGTCGCCAGCGTCGCGGAGACGGCGGCTTCCGCGTCCGGCGTGAGCGTCCCGGCGTCGGTCAACCCGGTGGGGCGCGCGCGCGGGTCCATTGCGAACGTGAAGCTCATGCCCGACAGATCGGGTCCGCCCGCTCCGGGCATGGCCTCCGTCATGGTGGTGGAGTCGACGACCGTGCGGATCTCAACGACGTCACTCGCCACGCTGACCACCGTCTCGGTCTGGTAGCGCTTTGACGTCGACATGGTCGTACCCGCCATCGACGTCTCGGAGCCGATTAGATACCGCGAAACCTGTCCTTCGGCCGGCATCACGCGGAGCGTGGTCGCCTGTCCGTAGAGCAGGGCTGCGTGTCCCAGCGCAAGAGCCGCCACGGCCGCTGCTCGAGTCAGGACTCTGATTCTCCTTTGGTTCACTGGTCCTCCATTGAGGTTTGGGGGTTGGGGACTTCCGGTCGCCGGTTCCGTCAACTGTCCGGCATCAGTTCGAGCGTGGTCGTCGTGTTCACCGTCATCGAGGTCCCGGCCACGCCCATTTCCATGTTCTGTCGGCTCGTCTGGCTGACATACCGACCCTCGACCAGGTCGACGACCAGCGTTCCGGACAGGGTCCCCGAGCCGGTCATCGCCATGCCCTGCATGTCCATGTCCATGTCCATCGGCCCCTCGAACGAAAGGGTGGCGAGGCCGTCGGCGAGACTCACGAACGTGTAAGTGAATTCCATGTCCAGCGACATCGTTCCACCGGTCCCCATCGGCATCTCGATCGGCGTCTCGACCATCCAGGAATCCCCCGGGCTGACCTCCGCTTCGGGTAGTACGGAATGGCCGGCTCCCTGCAACATGCTCTCGACGCTCACCCCGGCACCTTCCGGTATTCCCTCGCTCTCCACCACGCGCAGGACGCTGCCGCGCGGGTCCATGTCGACCGTGAAGGACACGCCGGACAGGTCGGGCAGCAGGTCGTCCATCCCCGGCATCGGCATCCCGAAGTCCAACGTCGTGCTGGCCGAATCGACCGCCCCGCGGATTCGAAAGACGCCGTCGTCCGCGCTCAGGACCGTCTGAACCTGTTGCCAGGCCATCGTCGCGAGCGGGTCGGCGGTGGAAGGCATCATGGGACTCTCGATGCTCGTTTCCATGGAGAAGGCGTAGCGCGACACCTGACCCTCGGGCGGTGCCATCCGCAGCAGGAGCGGCGCTTCGAGCGGGATGGCTCGGATTGCGGGGGACGGGCCGCACGAGGTGAGGACGGCGGCGAAACTGAGCGTCGTGGCGGCGGCGAACCTGCGCCATCGTGAAGTCATGTGGTCCTCCCGACGGTATGGAGACAGGGACTCGGGCGTCCGCGCGGTCGAGCGCGCGATCCCGCCCCGGCTCGGATGTGCCTCCTCGGCCGCCAGGGTGCCCGAAACATGCGCCATCGGATCGGGGCGTGCCACCGGTACCGAAGAGGATATGCCCTCCCCTACACCGGTGTTGAGACGGAATTCATGGCTGCGGGGATACATGATGGCATGGCTCCGAAGATCCTCGAACTCCCGGCGAGCGAACGTCCGCGGGAGCGGCTCCGCCGCTTCAGCCCCGACGCGCTCTCGACGACGGAACTGCTCGCGGTCGTGCTCGGCGCGGGCGCGACGGGGCGCTCCGCCGTCGACGTCGCCGGCCGTCTGCTGGCGGACTTCAGCGGCTCGCTGCGGGAGATGGGGCGAGCGGAGCCGGCCGAACTCGAGCGGACCGGGGGAGTCGGCCCGGCCCGCTCGGCCGCCGTGGCCGCCGCGCTCGCGCTCGGCAGGCGACAGGCCGCCGAGCCCGCCCGCGCCAGCGCGCGCATCCGCAGTCCAGCCGACGTGTTCGGGCGCCTCGGCCCCCTGCTGCGGGACCGTCGGCAGGAGGAATTCTGGGTCATCTACCTGGATACCCAGAGCCAGGTGCTGCTCGAACGGCGGCTCACCGTAGGGCTTCTGAACAGCTCGCTCGTGCACCCGCGTGAAGTCTTCGCGCCGGCGATCGCCACGGCCTCGGCCTCCGTCATCCTCGCCCACAATCATCCGAGCGGCGAACCCGAGCCGTCGCCCGAAGACATTGCCGTCACCTGCCAGCTCGTCGAGAGCGGCCGGCTCCTCGGCATCCCCGTCCGCGACCACAT
>VXMQ01000038.1 GCA_009841015.1 Candidatus Palauibacter denitrificans
CTTCCCGGACCCGAACGCATCGGGCTTGATGATCGCGAGCGTCATCGTCTGCACGGCTTCACTCCCCTTTCGTCTTTTCCGCTTGGTCCGCCGCCTCGTCCGTCGCGTCCCGAAGAAGGAGCCTTCGGATGATATCGCCGCGCGTCAGGAACCCGACGAGCTGGCCTTCGCGCACGACCGGCAGACGTTCGATTTCCCTGTCCAGCATCAGACGGACCACGTTGGCCAGCGGCTCGTCCTCCTTCACGCACATCACGGCCCGTTCCATGATGTCGCGCACCTCGCCGGCGTGAGCGCCGCCCGCCGCCGGCGCGCCCGCCTCCGCCCGTTCGAGCGCGGGCAGAAGACGGCTGATCAGCAGGCGGTCCGTGAGCATCCCGAGCACATGGCCCTCGTCATCGATGACCGGCATCGCGCGGAGCCGCCTGCGCGCGAGCATGTCCGCCGCCTCCTCCAGCGTCATGCCGGGAGCGACCGTGGTCACGTCGCGGGTCATGATCTCCCGTACCTTCATTGCCGCCTCCTGCCGGTTCCGTGCGTCGCCGCGTACCCGACCGCCCTATCGCTCGCGGATCAGACCCACCAGGTCGGCGGGCCGCCGGGCGACGCCGATCCCGTGGCTCTCGAAGGCGCGGATCTTCTCCTCCGCCGTCCCCTCCGAGCCCGAGATGATCGCGCCCGCGTGCCCCATGCGCCGGCCGGGAGGCGCCGTCTGGCCCGCGATGAACCCGACGACGGGCTTGCTCATCTCGCGCGACACGTACTCCGCGGCGACCTGCTCGTCCGTGCCGCCGATCTCCCCGATCACCGCGACCGCCGCCGTCTCCGGGTCGGCCTCGAACGCCGCCAGGCAATCGACGAAGTCCGTGCCGATGAGCGGGTCTCCGCCAATCCCGACGCAGGCGGACTGCCCGATCCCGGCCCGCGTGAGCTGGAAGATGACCTCGTAGGTGAGGGTGCCGGAACGGCTCACGATCCCGACCGGCCCTTCGCGCACGATCTGGCCGGGGAGGATCCCGACCTTGCAGCGGCCGGGGACGATGAGCCCCGGGCAGTTGGGGCCGACGAGACGCGCGCCCTTCTCCCGCACGTACGGCAGCACGCGCAGCATGTCCGCGACGGGCACGCCCTCGGTGATGCACACGATGAGCGCGATCCCCGCGTCCGCCGCCTCGAACACCGCGTCCGCCGCGAAGCGAGCGGGCACGTAGATGACGCTCGTGTTCGCCTCCGCCCCGGCCACCGCCTCCTCCACGGTGTCGAACACGGGCACGGTGTCATCGAATGTTTGGCCGCCCTTGCCCGGGGTCACGCCGGCCACGACGCGCGTGCCGTACTCCAGCATCTGCCGGGTGTGGAACGAGCCGTCGCGCCCGGTGATCCCCTGGACCAGGAGCCTCGTATCGTCTCCGATGAAGATCCCCATCAGCGGCCGTCCCCGGGCTCGCTGTCCGTGCCGCCCCCCGCGCGCCGAACGGCCGTCTCCACCGCCCGGTCCATGTCCACCATCGCCTCGAATCCCTGCGCAGCGAGGATCGCGACCCCTTCCACCTCGTTCGTCCCCGTGAGACGGATCGTAACCGGAACTCCCAGCTCCATGCGGCTCGTCGCCTCCACGATCCCGTTCGCGACGTCGTCGCAGCGCGTGATGCCGCCGAAGATGTTGAACAGGATCGACTTCACGTTCGGGTCCTCGGTGATGAGTTCGAGCGCCGCCACGACCTTGTCGGGATTCGAGGAACCCCCGATGTCGAGGAAGTTCGCGGGCTCGCCGCCGTAGTACTTGACCAGGTCCATCGTGGCCATGGCGAGGCCAGCCCCGTTCACGCAGCACCCGACGTTGCCGTCGAGCGGGATATATGAGAGGCCCGCCTCGCGCGCGCGGACCTCGGCCGGATTCTCCGCCTCCGTGTCGCGGAGGGCCGCGATCCCGGGGAGGCGGAAGAGGGCGTTGTCGTCGATGTTCATCTTCGCGTCGATCGCCTTCACCTCTCCGGCGGGGTTCACGATCATCGGGTTGATTTCCGCCAGCGTGGCGCCGCTCGCCCGGTACGCCGCGTAGAGCTTCGCAATGATGGACGAGGCCTGCCGCGCCGCGCCCGGGTCGTCGTACAGGTGGTGGCCGAGCAAGGCCGCCTGGTGGGCGAGGAGCCCGTAGCGCGGGTCCACGGCAACCTTGCGGATCGCCCCGGGCATGGTCGCCGCCACCTCCTCGATGTCCACGCCGCCCTCCGAGGAGACCATGATCGTGTCCGCCCGGCGCGCCCGGTCGAGCACGATGCCGACGTAGGCCTCCGATGCGATGTCCTCGGCCGGCGCGACGAGGACCCGCCGCACCTCGATCCCCTTGATCTCCATCCCGAGGATGGCTTCGGCGCTGCCGCGCGCCTCGGCCGGCGTCGAGGCGAGCTTGACGCCGCCCGCCTTGCCGCGCCCGCCGGCGTGGACCTGGGCCTTGACGACGACCCGTCCGCCGAAGCGTTCGGCCGCCGCCGCGGCTTCCTCCGCCGTCGCGGCGACCTCGGCCTCCGGCACGGGGATGCCGTGCCGCGCGAAGATCGCCCGCGCCTGGTATTCATGAATGTTCATCGGATCGTCGTCATACCCTCGTCTCGGGTCCGCATGGGCGAATTTCGCTTCAAACCGCCGGCAGGTCGACCCCCTGACCGGCCAGGAACGTTCGTGCCACCTCCGCGATGTCCCGCAGGCGCTCCTCCGTGTCCGCTTCCACGCGCGCCACGACGGCCGGCTGCGTGTTGCTCGCCCGGATCAGCAGCCACCCGCCATCGAACAGCACGCGGACGCCATCGATGTCGATCACCTCGTAGCGCTCGCGGAAGAAGCGCACGGCCTCCGCCACGAGGCCGAACTTCCGTTCTTCCGGGCAGTCGAGGCGCAGTTCGGGCGTCGCCGGATAGCTCGGAATCTCCGCCGCCAACGCGGAGAGCGGACGGCCGGAGCGGGACACGAGACCCCCGAGGCGGGCAGCGGCGTAGATCGCGTCGTCCGTGCCGAAGAACCTGTCCGCAAAGCAGATATGCCCGCTCATCTCACCTGCGATCGGAGATCCCCCGGCGCGCATGCGTTCCTTGATGAGCGAGTGTCCCGTCTTCCACATCACGGGAACGCCTCCGTGGGCCCGGATGACCCGCGGCAGCGCCTGCGAGCACTTCACGTCGAAGACGACCTCGGCCCCCGGCCGTTCCGCCAGCACTTCCCGCGCGAACAGAAGCAGCAGGTGGTCGCCCCGGATGATCTTTCCCTCCTCGGTCACCGCGCCGATCCGGTCCGCGTCGCCGTCGAGTCCCACGCCGAGGTCCGCGCCGGTCACAGGCACGCGCGCGATGAGGTCCTCGATGTACTCGTCCACCGTCGGGTCCGGGTGGTGGTTCGGGAAGGTTCCGTCCGACTCGCAGTAGAGGCCGTCCACATCGATGCCCGCGGCGGTCAGGGCGCGCACCGCGATGACGCTCCCCACCCCGTTCCCGCAGTCGAGCACCATGCGCACGTCGCCCTCGACGCGCCCGCGCGCGGCGATCTCCTCCACGTAGCGGTCGAGGATCTCCGCCTCGCGGATCTCCCCGCGGCCCGACCCAAAGGCCTCCGCCTCGATCCGGTCCCGGAGGGCGCGGATCGCCGCGCCGTAGAGCGCCGCGCCGTCCCGCACCATCTTGATCCCGTTGTACTCGGGCGGATTGTGCGACCCGGTGATCTGAATCGCCCCGTCCGTCCCGAACTCGATCGCCGCGAAATAGAGCGTCGGCGTGGGCACCGTGCCGACCGTCGTCACGTCGACCCCGGCCGCGCACAGCCCCCGGCACACCGCGGCCGAGAGCGCCGGAGACGAGGGCCGGTTGTCGTGCCCGACGACGACGCGCGGGGCCGGACGGTCCGCGAGTTCCGTCCCGAAGGCGCGCCCGACGAGTTCGGCCGCCGTCTCCGTCAGGTCGTCCCCGACGATCCCGCGAATGTCGTATTCGCGGAAGATTCCGGAGTGGATCGGCATCAGGGAGAAGGCGGGTCCTCGGCCTGGACGACCATCCCCGGTGCCGGCGCATCCGCGAGGGCCTCTCGGGCCCGGTCGATGATGCGTCCCGGGAAGAGGCCGCCGAGCAGGATCAGCGCCACGCAGGTCCCGATCACGAGGTTGAACCCCGGCCGGGACGGCGGCGGCGTGCGGGCGTCCTCGGGCGCCGCCTCGAAGTACATCTTCCACACCACCCGGAGGTAGTAGTAGTAGGCGACGAGGCTCGTCAGCACGAGCGTGACCGCCAGCGCAATCTCCCCCGCATCCACCGCGGCGCGAAGCAGGTACAGCTTGCCGACGAAGCCCGCCGTGGGCGGGAAGCCCGCCAGCGAGAGCAGGAAGACGAGGAGCGCGGCTCCGAGCACCGGGCGCCGCCAGCCCAGCCCCCGGTAGTCGCGCACGCGCTGGTTCCGATCGCCCCGCCCCGCCACGTGGAAGACGATGGCGAAGCTCCCCGCGGTCACCACGGTGTACGCCGCGAGGTAAAAGATCGAGGCGGACCGGCCCAGTTCGGAGGCCGCGACGACGCCGACGAGGAGGTACCCGGCGTGCGCCACCGAGGAGTAGGCGAGCATCCGCTTCACGTCCTGCTGCGAGAGCGCGATGAGGTTGGGCACGATCATGGTCAGGATCGCCAGCCACCACACGGCGCCCCTCCACACTTCGGCCGCGCCCCCCAGATCCACAGTCAGCACACGCAGGAGCGCGATGAAAGCGGCTGCCTTGACCCCCGTCGCCATGAACGACGTGACCGGCGTCGGCGCGCCGTCGTACGCGTCCGGGGCCCACATGTGGAAGGGGACGGCGGCGATCTTGAACGCGAAGCCGATGAGCAGGAGGCCGATGCCGGCGACGAGGAGCAGGTCTCCCCCGGCCGGCGCAGCCGCGATCCGCTCGGCGGCGGTGGCCAGGCGCGTCGTCCCGGTGGCCCCGTAGAGGAGCGCCATCCCGTACACGACGAAGGCGCTCGCGAAGGCGCCGACGATGAAGTACTTGAGGCTCGCTTCGGAGGAGCGCGGGTTCTTCCGCACGAATCCCGTGAGGACGTACACGGAGATCGACATCAGCTCGAGGCCGACGAAGAGGAGGATGAGGTCGCGGGCCGCGACGAGCACCATCATCCCGACGAGGGCGAGGAGAATCAGCGCGTGGAACTCCGCCGACCGCAGCCCCTCCCGGCTCAGGTAGTCGCGCGAGAGCGACACCACGAGCAGGGCTCCGCCGCACAGAATCGTGTCCGCCGCCACGCGGAAGCCGTCGAGCGCGATCATCGCGTCCATCGGAGCGGACGCGTCCAGGAGCCACAGGCTCGCGATGAACGCGCCCGCGATCGAGTAGAGCGTGACGAGACAGTCGACAGACATCCGCCCGCTGCCCCCGGCCCCGCCT
>VXMQ01000187.1 GCA_009841015.1 Candidatus Palauibacter denitrificans
GGCGGGGGGCCGGGGGGCGGGCCGCCCCCCCGGCCCCCCGGCGGCGGCGCGGGCGCCGGGGGCGGGGGCCGCGGCGCGGGCGCGGCCGGCGGCGGCGACGGACGCTTCTTGCGCTGGCGCCGGGGCGGTTCCGGCGTTCGCGTGCGAGATGCGGGCTCGCCGGGCGCGGCGCCCAGGGCGGCCAGAAGTTCCTCGAGTTCGACGGTCGATTCCATGCGGACGAGACGGAGCAGCAGGACCTCGAGCTGGATGCGCGGCTGCGAGGACCGGTGGAGCATGCCGGAGGCCTCGAACTCGCTGAGCGCGGCGAGCATTCGGAGCAGGTCCGCGGGAACCAGGGCTCCGGCGGCGGCGAGAAAACGCTCGCGCGACTCGGGCAGGAGCTCGACCGCCTCGGCCTCCGGATCGAGCCCAAGCACGAGGAGGGTTCGCAGCGCGTCGCCGAGTCCGCGCAGGAACTCCGCGGGGTCGTGTCCATCATCGAGGAGATCCTGGACGAATGCGAACACGCCCGCCCGATCTCCGTTCGCCGCGATCTCGAAGAACGCGAGATATCGATCCTCGTCGACGAGTCCTAACATGCGGCGGACATCCGCAAGTTCGACCGCGTCTCCCCGGAAAGAGAGCACCTGGTCGAGGGAGGAGAGCGCGTCGCGGACGCCGCCTTCAGCGCGGCGCGCGATCGCCCGCAGCGCCCCCGGTTCAGCCGGGATGCCCTCCGCCTCGAGTACGGTCTCCATGCGGCTCGCGATGTCCTGCACCGAGACCCGCCGGAAGTCAAATCGCTGGCACCGCGACATGACGGGAGCCGCGCCGCGCTCGATCTTCTGCGGCTCCGTGGTGGCGAAGGCGAAGATCACGCGGGGCGGCGGTTCCTCGAGAATCTTCAGGAGCGCGTTCCACGCGTCGCGCGTGAGCATGTGCGCCTCGTCGAGGATGTAGATCTTGTAGCGCTCCTCGCTCGTGGGCGCGTACGCGGCCCGGCGGCGGAGGTCCCGCGCGTCCTCGACGCCCCGATGGCTCGCCGCATCGATTTCCACGACATCGAGCGAGGCGCCTCCGGACCATATCCGTTCACACGAGGGGCACGCGCCGCACGGTTCGCCGGCCGAGCGATCGGGACAGTTCAGGGCCATCGCGAGGATGCGCGCGGTCGTCGTCTTTCCAACCCCGCGCGGTCCGCAGAAGAGATAGGCGTGGCCCACCCGCCCGGACTCGATCGCGGCCTTCAGCGTGGGCGCGATGTGGTCCTGTCCGATCAGCTCCGAGAAGCCTCGGGGCCGGTAGGTTCTGGCCAGCGCGGTGCGGTACAAGGGCTCGTGAGCCATCTGGGTCGACCGGGTCACGGCCCCGGCCGGCTTCGACTCCTTCGGGTCTGAGGGCGCCCGCGCCCCGCGACGCGGGGACACCGCCGACATCGGGCGAACGACCCCAGGCGGGCCGTGGCGACCGTCACACGCTTACCGCTGCTACCTTCACGGTCCTGACGGGATTTGCGCGCTCCGGCCCCACGGGCCTGGGGCACCGTTATCTTATCGGCCGACCGGGGCAGCGGCCAGAAAAAACCCTCATGCTTCGTCGCCGTAGAAGGCTTCCGGGATGTGCCGAACGCGGCACCCTCCGCTGCGATCGACCTCTACCGCCACGACGTCGAAGCGGGCCTCCGCGGCGGCGCCGGGATGCCGGCCGAGCCACGCTCCGGCCGCCCGGCGGATTCGTCCCCGCTGAGCCCGGGAGAGCGCCTCCTCGGGCGCCTGCACGCCGGGGCGGCGGGTCTTCACTTCCACAAAGGCCACCGTGTCTCCGTCCCGGATGACGAGATCGATCTCCAGCCGCCCTACGCGCCAGTTGCGGTCGAGGATCTCGTATCCCGCATCCGCCAGATGACGGGCGGCGATGCGCTCTCCCAGGCCGCCGAGGCCACCCTTCGGCGCGGTCCGGGCGCGCCGGGTCCGGTCAGCCGTGGGCGGGGACGCGGGCAGGCGCGATCCGGCGGCCGATGGCGTTCGCGATGGCGTGCAGCTCGACCATCAGCGCGTCGAACTGCTCAAACGTGAGAGACTGCTGGCCGTCGGAGGCCGCCGTCGGGGGATCCGGGTGGACCTCCAGGATGAGCGCGTCCGCGCCCGCCGCAACCGCGGCGCGGGCCATCGGTCCGACCTTCGACCGGGCTCCCGTGCCGTGGCTGGGGTCCGCGACGATCGGGAGGTGCGACAGCTCGTGGATCGTCACGATGGCGGTGAGGTCGAACAGGTTCCGCGCGTGCGTGTCGAAGTTGCGGACGCCGCGCTCGCACAGCATCACCCGCGATTCACCCTCGGCGACGATGTACTCCGCGGCGAGCAGCAACTCCTTGATCGTCGCGGACAGCCCCCGCTTGAGGAGCACCGGTTTGCCGGCCCGGCCCGCTGCCCGCAGCAGGGAGTAGTTCTGCATGTTGCGCGCGCCGATCTGGATGACATCGGTGTATTCCGCGACGAGGCCCATGCTCTCCGTGTCCAGCGCTTCGGTGACGATCGCGAGGCCCGTCTCCTCCCGCGCACGGGCGAGCAACTGCAGCCCCTCTTCCCCCAGCCCCTGGAAGGAGTAAGGCGAGGTCCGCGGCTTGAAGGCTCCGCCGCGCAGCACGGTCGCGCCGGCTTCCGCGACCCGGCGCGCGGTCTCCAGAATCTGTTCGCGCGATTCCACGGAGCAGGGGCCGGCCATGACGACGACATCCTTCTCCCCGATCCGCACGCCGTTGGACAACTCGATGATCGTGTCCTCGGGCCACCATTCCCGGCTCACCTGCTTGTAGGGCGGCGACACGTGAATGACGCGGAGCACGCCGTCGATCCCCACGAGCCGGCTTTCCTCGACGCGCCCATCGTTGCCGACCAGGCCGACGGTCGTGCGCTGGGCGCCCGGCATGGGCCGGGCCCGGTATCCCATGTCCTCTATCGCGCGGACCACGTCCTGGACCTGCCCGTCCGTGGCACCGTGCTTCATGACCACCAGCATCGTTCCCCCTGTGGGTGACTTCCGCCCGTCGTGCGCGCGCCCGGCGCGGCAGGGCCGTGATCTCCGGTCCGCTCCCCGCGGCGCCGGCAGGAGCAGGATACTCCACTGGTGTCACCCGTTCGTCAACGAGACCCGGAGCCCCTCCCTCGCGATGCACGCATCCCCGGCGTACCCGGCCTCGGCCACGAGACGGGTCACGTCGTGGTCCTCCCGGAAGTGCGGGTAGATGTGCGTGAGCACGAGAAGACGCGGGCGCGCGGCGGCCGCCAACTCGGCGACGCGCGTGGGCGACAGGTGGTTGTCCGTCGCCTGCGAGTCGTGGAGCGAGCACTCGCAGACGAGGGCGCTCACCCCGCGCATGAACGAGCCCAGTTCCGTGGACGGCCCCGAGTCGCCCGTGTACCCGAAGCTGAACGCCCCGCCTTCGAGACGCCACGCGACGCTTTCCTCGGTGTGCGGCGTCTTGTGGGCCTCGAGTCGCGGACCTCCGCTCAGCTCGCCGGCCTCACCCGGCGAGAGTTCCTCGATGAGCACCGGGAAGCCCGGATCCAGCACGAAGTCCCCGCAGGCGCCCGCCAGCTTCTCGAAGAACCGGCGCGTGCCCGCGGGCCCCCACACCGTGAGCGGCCGGCTGCGGGGTCGCGAGAGGCCGTGCCTCAGGGCGAAGAAGAGTCCCGGGAGCGCGCCCACGTGATCCGCGTGAAAGTGGGTGACCGCCAGGTCGGTGATCTCCCCCCAGGGCAGGCCGAGCCGCGCGAGCGCCTGCAGGGCTCCCGGACCGCAGTCGAAGAGGACGCGCGCATGCGCCGAGGATCCCGTGCCCGGGGACGAGACCCAGTAGGACGAGGCGGCCCGATCCGCTTCCGGGACGACGGTACCGCACCCCACGACGATGAGCTCGGCCCTCGCCTTGCCGGCCGGACCGCGCCCCGCGGGTTCGATCTCCCTCACGCCACCTGTGTGGCGGAGTTCTGCGTGGTGGAGTTCTGCGTGGCGGAGTTGAGCTCCACGCCGACGATCGAGGAGACGCCCGCCTCCTGCATCGTGACGCCGTAGATCCAGTCGGCGTTCTCGATCGTCCGCGGATTGTGCGTGATGACGATGAACTGCGTCTCTTCCTTGAACTCCTTCAGCATGCGGACGAACCGCAGGATGTTCGTCTCGTCCAGCGGCGCGTCCACCTCGTCCAGCAGACAGAACGGGCTCGGCTTCGCGAGATAGATCGCGAACAGCAGGGCGAGCGCGGTCAGGGCCCGTTCGCCGCCGGAGAGCAGGTGGATCCGCTGCGTCTTCTTTCCGCGGGGGCTGGCCGAGATCTCGATCGGGGAGTCCAGGGCGTCGTCGGGATGCTCGAACCGGAGATCGCACTGCCCGCCCTCGAAGAGCGTGTCGAAAGTGCGGTGGAAGTTGGTCCTCACCTGCTCGAACGTCTCCAGGAGCGCGGAGGTCGCCTGCCGATTGATCCGTCGGATGGAGGTGCGGAGGTCGTCGCGCGCGCGCGTCAGGTCGTCGCGCTGTCCCGTCAGGAACTCGAGACGCTTCTGTTCCTCCTCGTATTCCCGTTGCGCGAGGAGGTTGACCGGTCCGATGCGGGCGATGGAGCGCCGCACGCGCTCCAGCTCCGGTTCCCATTCGGCGGGCTCGGCATCGTCGACGGGGTCGACGCGTTCCCGGAGTTCCGGGAGCGGGGCATCCCACTCCGCTTCCACGCGGCCCTGAATCGCGGATTCCCGCCCCTCCAGCTCCAGGATCTCGAGTTCGAGCCGATGCCGGGCGTCCACGCGCTCGCGCTCGAGCCGTCGCGCCTCGCTCAGTTCCGATTCGAGCGTGTCCAGTCGTCCGCGGCGTTCGGCGATTCGCCGTTCCAACTCCGCCAGATTCGCTTCACGCCGCGTCCTGGTTTCGAGCGCGGCCCCGATCGACGCCTCCAACTCCTCCGACTCCGCCCGAGTCTCCGCGATCAGGGCGTGGAGCCCGTCCACTTCCCGCGCCAGCGCCCGCGACCGTTCCTCCGCGTCCTCCGCGGCCTCGGCGAGGCGGCTCTCCACTCCGCGCCGATTCTCGACCTCGGCCTCCCGCCGCGCCTGCGCCAGCTCCGCGCGGTGAAGTTCCGCCTTCCCCGCCTCCGCGGCGGCGCGGGCGTCGTCGGCCTTCTCTTGCGCCTCCTCGTATGTGGCGGACCGCTCCGAGACCCTCCGGTCGAGTTCGCCGGCGCGCGCGTCGTCGGCCGCCGAGAGCGACACCTCATCCTCGCCGAACGCTTCCAGTTGCTCGATACGGCCGGCGAGTTCGCTGCGCTCGCGGTCCAGCCGGACGAGCCGCGCCTCCGTCGAGGTCCGGTCGGCTTCGGCTTCGCGGCGGGCCGACTCCGCGTCGGACGCCGAGCGCTCCAGCGCGTTCGCCCGTGCGAGCGCCTCCGAGGCGGCGGCCCCCAACTCCTTCATCGCCTCCCGCGAGCGCTCGCGATCCTCTTCCAGGACGGCCGCTTCCTCGCGCAGGGCCTGGAGTTCGGCCCGGCGGCTCAGGAGCCCCTCCGAGGCGGCGCCCCCCACGTAGACTCCGCCCCACCGGTCCTGGCGCCGCCCCTCGGGATCCACCCAGGCGTGCGGGCGCGGCGCGAGTTCGCCGTCGGACGGGACCTCGACGCCCGCGAGCAGGGCTCTCACCCAGACCGCGCCGGCACCCTTCGCGTCGACGTGCCGCAAGAGGGGCGCCTCCGTCTCCGGCGGTCCCGGGAGCGGCCCCGGGTCGAGCGGGAGCACGAGGACGCCCTCTTCTACGCCGCGCTCTTCGAGCCATGCCTCGACCGCCCGGACCGCCGACCAGTCGCGCACGACGACTCCGTGCAGGTACGGACCGAGTTGAGACTCGACGGCGGACGCCCAGGGGGCGGAAGCCTCCATGAACTCCGACAGCGCGCCGTGGAGCCCGGGGATCGCGCTCCGGTCCTCCAGCAGTTGGGCGACGGCCTCCGGGAGCAGCGCGCTCGACCCCACCAGGGATCCGAGACTCGAGGCGCGTGCGCGCGCGGCGGCGAGGCGGCCCTCCAGGTCGGCCGTCTCGCCGCGGGCGCGACGCAGCGCCGCGTCTGCGGAGGACGCAGCGTCACGCGCCGCCCGCAGCCGATCGCGCGCCTCCTCCAGCGTCCGGCCCGCCTGCGCCTCGCGCTCCGACGCGCTCTCCACCTCCATCCGGAGGCCGTGCTCCTGGGCGGCGAGCGCATCGAGGGCCGGCCGTCGCCGCTCGAGTTCCTCGGTGCGGTCGCGGGCCCGCACCTCTCTCACCCCGAGTTCGAGCTTCCAGCGTTCCCTTTCCCGGCCCGCTTCGTCGAGCGCTTCCCGAGCGGCTGCGCGCTCGCGCGCCGCGGTGCGGGCCGTCTCGGCCAGAGCCTCCGCCCGAAGCTCGAGTTGCGCCGCCGCGGCGGCGCCTTCGGCGGCGAGCGACTGCCCCTCCTTCAGGGCGGACCGCGCTTCCGCCACGCGCTCCCGGAGGTCCGCGCGCCGACGCTCGTTTCGGCGCACCTCCTCCTCGAGGGTCCCGAGCCGGTCGCGCGCACTCGAACCCCTCGCCCCGGCGAGGAGACGGGCACGCTCCCGCTCCTCCACGGCGCGTCGGGCCTCCTCCAGGCGCCGGGCGAGACCGGCCCGTTCCCTTTCCATGTCCGTGTATTCCAGGCGAAGCGTCTCCGCCCTGGTCTCCGCCGTGCTCGGATCCGCATGGTCCGGGCCGGTATCCGGCTCAAGGCGCTCGAGTTCGGCCCGGGCTTCGGCCAGCCGCCGGGTCGTCTCCCCGAGCCGGGCGTCCGCGACGGCGATCTCGAGCTGCAGGAGCCGGGTTCGCAGCTTCGCGTGGCGCTCGGCCCGCCCGCGCTGTTGCGCGAGCGAGCGAACCTTGGACGCCACCTCCACCAGCACGTCGTCGAGCCGCTGCAGATCGCCGTCCGCCTGCTCGAGCCGGCGGGTCGCGATGCGGCGACGGTCCTTGTAGCGCCCGATCCCTGCCGCTTCCTCGAACAGCGTCCGCCGCTCTTCGGCGCGGTCCGAGAGGATCGCGTCCACCATGCGGCCCTCGATCATCGCGTAGGCGTTCGAACCCAGCCCGGTGTCCCGGCACAGGTCGAGGATGTCCTTGAGCCGGCAGGCCGTTCCGTTGAGCGTGTATTCGCTCTCGCCCCCGCGGTAGACGGTGCGGCCGATCGCGACATCGGCGTACGGCACGGGAAGCACGCCGTCCTCGTTCGAGAGTTCGAGCAGGACCTCGGCCCGGTGGATGGGCTGCCGCGCCTCCGTCCCCCCGAAGATCGCCTCCTCCATGCGGGACCCGCGGATGGCGGTCGGGCGCTGTTCTCCCAGAACCCAGCGCAGCGCGTCGGAGAGGTTCGATTTTCCGCAGCCGTTCGGGCCGACGACCGCCGTGATGCCCTGGTGCAGTTCGATCCGTGTCCGATCGGCGAAGGACTTGAATCCGCGCAGCGTCAGAGCCTTGATCTTCAAGCGCGCTCAGGGGGCTGAAGGAGCGGCGGCGCCGCGCCTCTCGATGAGCGTTGCGGTTTCGCCGGCCGCTTCCAGGAGGTCGCGCATGGGGGCGGCAGCCTCCTCGTTCTCGTACGCGCCCCCGTACACCCTGAAGACGGGCATGCCGTCGAGCGCCGTTTCGAGGCTGTACGCGGGGATGCCGAGCGCCGCAAGTTGGGCGATCCGCAACTCCACCTCCTGGCGATCCGCGAACGCGCCGAGGTCGTACGCGAATCTCACGGGACGGAGGAGCCACGTATTCGCCTCCTCGGCCACGCCGACCGCCACGAGTTGGTCCAGGAGGGCGGAAGCCTCCGCCTCGCTCGCGACGGCCCCGGCGAGGATCCTCTGATACAGGACATCGCGGATCGTCGTGGGGGCCATGACGTATAGCACGGCTCCGTGCAACGCGCGGATTTCCGCCACGCGCTCCGCCGCCTCGGCCGGATCCCTGAAGCTCCCGAGGAGCACGGAATACGGCCGGCCGCCGGCCGACTCGAACGCGGCCGCGACCGCGGACTCATCCGGCGCCTGCGGAAGGTCCTCGGGCGGGATGTCGTCCGGCGGGATGTCGTCCGATGAGGTGTCGTCCGATGGAGTGTCGCCCGCCGAGGTGTCATCCGGCGTGCCCGCAGCCTGGGTGGCCGGGCCATCCTCCGGGGGCGTCACGGGCGTCGCCGGGACCTCCTGCCGGGCCGCGATCATCGATCCGACGCGGGAGATCGCGCGGTCGAACCAACCGTTCCTGTACGCCCACCAATTCCCGACGGCCAGCGCCGCGATCACCAGCGCCGCGACGAGCGGGGCGCGCCGGCGGCGGCCCCGGGCCTTGCCGGGCGCCGGCTCGGGCGTCGGCCGCAAGTCCGCCGCTGCCGCGTCGGGCTCGGGCTCGAGGGACGGCTGGGGCGCGGGTGCGGGCCGGAACTCGGATTCCAGCCTGGGTTCGGGTTCCGGTGGGGACTCGATTTCCGGCTGGGCTTCGGGTTCCGGCGTGGGCTCGGCCGCGTCTTCTTCGGGCGCCGCCTCGGGGGCCGCGCTCAACTCGTCCGACTCTCCGGCCTCGAAGGGTACGTGACCGTAGCACTGCATGCCGTGGTCCTCGGGGGGGACCCTCCCCACGGCGATGTACCCGTCGAGGAGACCGAGCAGACCGGGGGAGGGCCGCCTACGATCGGACATGGCGATGAAGAGCGTCCCGCCCCGCTCCTTCACGTGGGAGACGAAACGCTCGAGCGCGGCGGACTCCAGCAGCCCGACCACGCCCTCGGGCACCTGTCCCGCGGGCAGATATACGTAGGGACAGTCCGCGCGCCGCACGGCGATCCCGGCAAGTCCCGACTGGCCTCCCAGGAACCCGGCCATGCCGCCGGCGTCGGCCCGCTCGGACGCGCCGGCCAGTTCGTCGAGAGGCGACGGCCCGGCTTCGGAGTTCAGGACGAATGTCCGTCCCCGTCGGCGGGCGATGGACGTGGCGATCGCGTCAACGGCCGTCGCGCTTCTCTCGGCCTCCGAACGCTGGAACACGAGCGCCACGATGCGCGCATCGGCGGGCAGTCCCCACGTGAACGGAGCCGGGCCGCCGGCGCTCATGGGTCTCGCCTCGCCGCCTGATCGGCCTCCTCATGAATCCACGCTTCGATCCCCCGCTGCCGCCGCAACTCGCGCGCCGCCCCCCCGGCCTCCGGGCGCGTCTCGTACGGGCCCAGGAGGAGTCGATACCAGGTGTCGCCGGCCTCGTCCAACCGGCGCAGCACGTGCGTCGAATAGCCCGAGCGGTCGAGGAGGTCGCGCGTCTGCGCGAGGGCGGCCAACTGCCGCGAGGATTGAGCGACGGCATAGAACCCGGCGGAAAGCTCCGGCGACGGGTCCCCCGGTACGGGATCGCCGAGGGCTTGCGGCCTTCGGTTCGACGTCCTCCCCAACGTCAACAGTCCGATGCGGCCGGGCGGGACGCTGTCGGCGAGCGCATCGAGCGCCTCTTCGGCGTCCTCCAGCGTGTCCTCCGGCACGACCGCGGCGGACGCGACGGGCAGGCGGCGCCCCCATCGGAACGGGAGCCACCATGCGTCGGCGGGACCCTCTACGGCGGTGACTTCGCCATCCGGGCCGAGGAGGCCGGGGCCGCTCTCCGTGGACACCAGCACCGCCCCGCCCGGCAGCGCGAGCGGCAGGTCCACCCGCCACTCTCCGGGCACCGCGTCCAAACCGGCCTCTCCCGCCTTCGCGGACCAGGCGTTCGAGCCATCCCAGGCCACGAGCCGGCCGCCCGTCACGCCGGGCCGCAACGTCGCGAGCGGCGCCTCGATCCGCGAGGATCCGACCTCGCGCCAGTCGTAGCGGTCGATGACCGTGAAACGCGGCCGGTCGACCGACGCCGCAAACACGCGGTGTTGCGAGGGGGAGATCGCCAGGGCCGACGGCGCGCCGCCGATCTCCGTCCCCTCCGCCGCTTCGAGTTCGGGAATCGACCACTCCGTGAGTCCACTGCCATCCGCGGACGCCGTCACGACCGTCCGGCCCCAGCCCGCGAGCGCGACGGGACCGCTCGTGCCGATGGCCCGCGTCGTCGCGGGCTGCGATGCTCCGGCCTCCCATACCACGAGTTCAGGTCCACCCGTGCCTTCGACGAGGGCGACGACCCGGTCTCCGGCGGCGGGGGCCGCCCAGTGCACGACGCCATCGGCGGTGACTTCCGCGGTGCGGGTGGGAGTGATGGCGAGAATCCGCTCCCCCGACACGAAGGCGCCCCCCGAGGACGAGGCGATCCAGCGCGCGTCGGCGGGTGCGTCGGGCAGCGGCGTCTCGGCCTCCACGGGGGAGGTGGTGTAGAGGCGAAGCCGCGGCCCCTGTTGCAACACGACCGCCGAACCGAGCGAATGAGCCGCCGTGACGCTTCCAAGCGAGAGGCGTCCGGTCCAGCGCACGGTGGACGGGTTCTCGATCGAACGGAACTGCGCAACTCCGCCGACGCGCGGAATGACGAGGAGCCCGTACCGTTCGAGCGACGAACCGGAGACGAGGGCCGGGCCTTCGAGGGGATCGGGCTGATCTTCCGGAGGGCTTCCGCAGGCACCGGAGACACTCCCGACGCCCAGCAGGAGAAGGAGTGCAGCCGGCAATCTCGCACCATTCATGGTCCTCCAAGCTAGCGGCGCGCCTCCGGTCGCGGAACGGCCCCGGTCCCGGTTCACTCCAGTTCGAAGACCGGGGCGTCGCCCCACAGCCGCTCGAGCCGATAGAACTCCCTGACTTCGCCCAGGAAGACGTGCACGATGAGGCCCACGTAGTCCATTAGCACCCAGCGGCCCGCGTTCAGCCCCTCCACGCCAACGGGACGGAAACCGGCCTCGCGCGTTCGATCCAGGATGTTCTCGCTGATCGCGCGGGCGTGCGTGTCGGAATCGCCCGTCGCGATGAGGAAGAAGTCGGTGACATCCGACAGTCCGCGCAGATCGAGGATCGTCGGGAGACGCGCGTTCCTCTCGAGGGCGGCCTCCGCCACGCTGCGGAGTTCCGGAGAGGGGGCTCCCCGCTCCGAGAGCCGGCGCCACACCTCCTCCAGCGGGAGCGGATCGGGCGTCGTCGGATCGTGCGTCATCGGTGGCGGGCCGCTATTCCTCGGCGACCACGGACACCTTGAGCCTGGGCTCGACATCCATGTGGACTCTCACCGGGACTTCGTGTTCGCCGAGGTCCTTGATCGGATCCTCCAGCCGGATCGTGCGGCGGTCCACGGCGACGCCCTCCTTCTCCAGTTCGTCCGCGATGTCCGCGGCCGTGACGGAGCCGAACAGGCGCCCGCCCTCGCTCGCCCTGCGGACGAAACTCACCGCCCTGCCCTCCAGTTCGCCCGCCAGTTGCTGGGCCGCTTCGCGCTCCCGCTCGGCGGACTGCTCGATCTGGCGCCGCTCCTCCTCGAACCGCTTCCGGTTCCCCTCCGTCGCCACGAGCGCGATCCCCTGCGGAATCAGGTAGTTGCGCGCATACCCCGGCCGCACGTTCACCATCTCGCCGGCGAGGCCGAGGTCCGCGACGTCCTTTCTCAGAATCACTTCCACCATCGATCCCTCCAGTTTTTCACCGCCGGCTCAACCGGCCGACTCAACCGCCGTACGCGTCCGCCTGAACCGCGGGGTTCACGCGTCGTCCGCTTTCACCCCCGGACGCGACCGCAGGTCCAGCCACGTATCGCTGATTCCCATGACGAGGGCCGCACCCGCCGTCACCGGGTAGAGGACCAGAGCCGCGAGCACCCACACGGCGATCGCCCAGCCCGAGCTTAGCACGGATGCCCCCAGCCACACGAGCACCGCGAGACCCCGGAGCAGATAGAGACCTCCCATCGCCGTCACCATGTTGCCGCCCGCGCGCTCCGCCCACGCCCCCGCGGGGAGAACCAGCAGCGCGAGCCCGAGAACGAGCACCCAGACCAGGTGGTCGCCGAACCGGAACTCCCGCAGCGGCGGGAGCGGTCTCCGCTCTCCCCGCACTCGTCCGAGTATGTAGCCGACGACCCCGAGGGCCGAAATCGAGGCGAGCGCGAGCATGGCGGGGTAGACGGCCTCCCACACGCTCACGATGGTGCGCACCGTCGCTTCCACCGATCGGCCGCCCCACGCGCTGAAGTCGTACTCGGCCAGCGCCGCGCCGAACTGCGCCGTAATCCACCAGTCGAGATCCGCCGGAAGCCCGGGTCGCAGCACGGCGAGAACCGCTACCGTGGCTCCCGCGATCGCGACCGCCCACAGCGACCGGTCGAACACCCCCCGGCCCGGCGCCAGTGCCGTGCCGAGAGCGAACCCGCCGGCCAGCAGCAGCGCCCAGCCGCGTTCCATGAACCACATCGGTCCGGCCTCCCGAAACCCGAGCCCCGCTGCCGCCAGGAGCAGCAGCGCCAGGGCGGCCGACCCGGACTGGGGCGGTTCCAAGGTCAGAATCGCCACGGCCGCGGGTACGCCGACGATGGCCATCAGCCCGAGCGGTGACGAACTCAGCGGCGACAGCAGCATGACCAGAAGGAGGAGACCCGCGGCCGGCCAGAGACCGCTCCAGCGTTCCCTCAGCGGCCCCACGCCGGTCCTTGGCCCCACGCCGGGGTTGGCTAGTCGTGGTAGCCGCGGATGTACGGCAGGAGCGCGAGATACCTCGCCCGCTTGATCGCTGCCGCCACCGCCCGCTGGTGCCGCGCGCACGTCCCCGTGGCTCGCCGCGGCAGGATCTTGCCTCGATCCGAGATATAGCGCTCAAGCGTGCGCTCATCCTTGTAGTCCACGCCGAGCATCCGGGCCTCACAGAACCGGCACGCCTTTCGAAAGGCCATCTATTCCTCCTTCGCGTCGGCGGGCTCTTCCGGTTCCCCGGCGTCCGCATCCGCGTCGGCGTCCTCGCTGTCCTGCCCCGTCTCCGCATCCGCGTCGTCCGCTGCCTCGTCGGCCTCGTCCGCCGCTTCCTCGGGCTCGTCCGCCGCTTCTTCGGCCTCGTCGCCCGCTTCCTCGGCGCCGTCCGCTTCCTCGGCCTCGTCCGTGTCCGCGGTCTCGTCCGCCGGCGCCTCCGCCTCCGCTTCGGCTTCGGTTTCGGTTTCGGCTTCGGCTTCGGCTTCGGAGGGAGCCTCGTCGGCCGCCTCCTCGGCCTCTTCCGTTTCGGACGCTTCCTCCGCGGCCGGAGCATCCGCGTCGGCCTCCTCTGCGACGGCCTCCTCTGCGGCGGGTTCCTCTGCCTCGGCTGCCTCCGCGGGGGGGGTCTCCGGCGCCGGGTCGGGAAGCGGCAGCGGATATTCCGCGATCACGATCAGGTACCGGAGGATGTCATCCTCGAGCTTCAGCACACGCTCCAGTTCCCGGAGCGGTTCGGGTGCCGAAGTGAACTGGGCGACGACGTAGTAGCCGTTCGGTTGCTTCTTGATGGGGTAGGCGAGTTGACGCTTGCCCCAATGCACCGAGGCGGTGATTTCGCCCGAACCGTCCGCCGTGATTGCGGCGTGGTAGCGCTCGAGCTTCGCCTCGATCTCCTCGGAGGTCAGGCTCGAACGGAAGATGTACACGATCTCGTAATCGCGCATGAACAGCTCCCTCGGTCTCGTCGGCCCCGACCCGCGCGGTCGGAGCAGGAGTCTGAATTTGTCGGCCCGCCGGAGGACGGCGAACCGGTATGTAAAGGCGGCATTAGACTAGGTCATGCCGCACCGCTGTCAAGGTCATGCGGCCCCGCTCTCAAGCCGAGGCCCGGCCTCGGCCGCCCCCGGCCATACGCACTGCCTAGAACAGGCCCAGAGCCTGCAGGACGCCGCCGACGGCGGCGAGGGCCGTTTCCACCGCTTCCGGCGCGGCCGCGGCCATCCCGTGCACGTCCACGAACCAGGGCGCGAGGACGAGCGAGACGACGCTCATCAGCTTCACGACGATGTTCATCGACGGCCCGGACGTGTCCTTGAAGGGATCGCCCACCGTGTCGCCGACCACGGCCGCCTTGTGCGGGTCGGAACCCTTCCCCCCGTGGGCTCCGGTCTCGATGTACTTCTTGGCGTTGTCCCACGCGCCCCCGGAGTTCGCCATGAAGAGCGCGAGCAGGACACCGCTCACGGTCGCGCCGGCCAGCGCGCCGCCGAGCGCTTCGACGCCGAGGAAGCGGCCGACCATGATGGGGACGATGATGGCCACCAGGCCCGGCACGATCATCTCGCGGAGCGCCGCCCTCGTGGAGATGTCCACGCAGCGCGCCGAATCCGGCTTCGCCGTGCCCTCCATGATGCCGGGAATCTCGCGGAACTGGCGACGGACTTCCGCCACCATGCCCGCCGCCGCCCGGCCCACCGCCGTCATCGTGAGCGCGGCGATGAAGAAGGGGGTCACACCGCCGATGAAGAGCCCCATCACGACGAGCGGGTCGATGAGGTTGATCCCGGTCTCGCGCAGGCCCACCGCGTTCGCGTAGGCGGAGAACAGGGCGAGCGCCGTGAGCGCGGCGGAGCCGACCGCGAATCCCTTCCCGATCGCCGCCGTCGTGTTGCCGAGCGAGTCGAGCGAGTCGGTCACGGAACGGACCTCGGGCCCGAGTTCGGCCATCTCCGAGATGCCGCCGGCGTTGTCCGCCACGGGGCCGTACGCGTCCACCGACATCGTCACGCCGACCGTGGCCAGCATCCCCACCGCGGCGATCCCGATCCCGTACAGGCCCGCGAAGTTGAAGGCGAGGAAGATCGCGGCGGAGATCAGGAGCATGGGAATCAACGTGGATTCCATCCCGACCGCGAGCCCCGTGATGATGTTCGTCGCGGAGCCGGTCTCGGAAGCCGAGGCGATGCGGCGGATCGGCTTCTCGGCCGTGTAGTACTCCGTCACGAGGCCGATCGCGATGCCGACGAGCGAACCGAATAGCATGGCCCAGAAGGGACCGGCGTTCGGGTGGAGGAAGATCCACTTGCCCTGCGCCGCGGCGTCGAAGATCTGGAGGTTCACCGTGATCGCGTACGCCGCGATCCAGAAGATCACGGCCCCGATGATCGGCGCCCAGCGGAGGGCGGCCGCGGGATTCATGCGCTCGAGGACGCGGATGGCGAGGACGCCGACCGCGCTCGCGAGGAAGCCGGCCATGATGTAGAGGACCGGCAGCGCCACGGCCTGGAGCCGCGCCCCATCGAGGATCATCGCGCTCGTCACGCCGATGACGATCGTCGCGATGACCGAGCCGACGTACGACTCGAAGATGTCCGCCCCCATCCCCGCCACGTCGCCCACGTTGTCGCCCACGTTGTCGGCGATCGTCGCGGGGTTGCGCGGGTCGTCCTCCGGGATGCCGGCCTCGACCTTCCCGACCAGGTCCGCGCCGACGTCGGCCGCCTTCGTGTAGATGCCGCCGCCCACGCGCGCGAAGAGCGCGATCGATGACGCGCCCATCGCGAAGCCCGAGATGATCTCGCCGAAGGGGCGGAAGCCGGTCCCCTGGGGATCGTAGATCGCGATCACGGCTCCGATCCCGAGCAGGCCGAGCGCCGCCACCGCGATGCCCATCACGGCGCCGCCGGAAAAGGCAACCCGGAGCGCCTTGGCCTGGCCTTCCGCGCGCGCCGCCTCGGAGGTCCGGACGTTGGCCGCCGTCGCCGCCTTCATCCCGAAGAAGCCCGCCATGATCGAGCAGGCCGCGCCCAGCGCGTAGGCCACTGCCGTGTGCGGGCCTACGAGCCAGAACAGGAGGGCCGCCACGACGATGATGAACGGCAGCAGCACCGTGTACTCGCGCCGCAGAAACGCCATCGCGCCCGAGTGGATCGCCTCCGACAGCTCGGCCATCTTCTCGTTTCCGACGGGCTGCGCCTTCACGTACATGAAGAGCCCAAAGGAGAAGAAGAGCCCGATCACGCCGAGCCAGACCGCAAAATCGATGTTTCCGACGATGTTTCCGCCCACGTTTCGCTGCTCCCTCTGCTATCCCTCGATTATCCCGATAAGCGGGGGGTTCACCCCGGACGGTTGAAGCGGTTCATCGCCGCTTCCGAGCCATGGTCCAGCCAGTACTCCACCGCTTCGGCGGCACGGGGGAAGGCGCCCAGCGCCTCCTCCTCCTCCGCCCGCGGCATCCGTGACAACACCCAGGCCGCCAGGTCGATGCGCTCGTCCCGCGGCCGTCCCACGCCGAGCCTGAGGCGGGCGTATTCGTCGGAGCCGAGACTCGCCGATATCGAGGCGAGCCCGTTGTGCCCCCCCGGCGATCCCCTCGCCCGCACGCGAAAGCGACCCGCCGGCAGCGCGATATCGTCGACGAGGACGAGCATGTCCGCCGCCGGATCGAAGCGCCCGCGATCCAGCAGCGCCGTCAGCGCCTCGCCGCTCCGGTTCATGTACGCCAGCGGCTTGTGGATCTCCACTTCCGGCTGCCCCGCTCCCGTCGTCCACGCGGTGGGACCGTCCACGCGGAAGGGGCCTCCGCCCCAGCGGCGCGCCAAGCGGTCGGCGAGCCACCAGCCGATGTTGTGCCGCGTGTCCCGGTACTTCGCGCCGGGATTCCCCAGAGCCAGCAGCAGCCGCACGGTCCCCCGCGGATCGGTTCCCGGCCGGTCGGCTCAGCCCTCCTCCGCCTCGGCCTCCGGGGCCTCGGCCTCGGCCTCGGCCTCGGCGTCCTCCACCTCTTCGAGCTCTTCCTCCTCCTCGACTTCCTCCACGGCGGGCGGCACCACCGTGCAGATCGTCAGCCCCTCGTCGTCGAGAACCTCGACCCCGCCAGTGTCCACGTCCGAGACGTTGAGCGAATCGCCGATCTCGAGCGCCGACACATCGATGGTGAACTCGGACGGAATCTCGTTCGGCAGACACTCGACTTCGATTTCGTGCCGGAGGTGCTGGAGAATCCCGCCCATCTCCACGCCGGCCGGGGTCTCGAGCAGGTGGAGCGGCACCGATACGCGGATCTTCACGTCCGCGCGGATCTCGAAGAAGTCCACGTGCAGCAGCTGGGGCCGATACGGGTGGCGCTGTATCTCCCGGATCAGGACCGGGCGCGGCTTGCCACCGTCGACTTCGAGGTCGATCACCGTCGTGGCCGCGTGGATCCGGCTCAGGAGCCGCGAAAGCTCGTGCGTGTCCAGCGCCAGCGACTCGGCCTCTTCCCGGCGGCCGTACACGACCGCGGGCAACTGGCCGCTCCGGCGGAGCTGTCTCGCCGCGCCCTTGCCGGAGGTGGTCCTCGCCCGCGCCGTCAGTCTGGCGGATTCGTTCGTCATTCCATTCGCCTCTTACTTGAACAGTTTGCTTACGGAGGTGTTCTCGTGCGTGCTCTCGATCGCCTGCGCGAGGAGGCTCGCCACCGACAGCACCGTCAGGTTCGGGAGCGCTTCCTGCACTCCCGGAGCGAGCGGCACCGTGTCCGTGACCGTGATTTCCTTCACATCGGCCGACGCGAGACGCTCCACCGCCGGCCCCGACATGAGCGGGTGCGTGGCGAGGACATAGATGTCCCGCGCCCCACGCTCCTTGAGCACTTCGATGGCCGACACCATGGTCCCCGCCGTGTCGATCATGTCGTCCGGCACGATGCAGTGCTTCCCCTCGACTTCGCCCACGATGTTCGAGACTTCAGCCTCGTTCGGCGCCGGGCGCCGCTTGTCGATGATCGCGAGGTCCCCCCCGAGACGCCGCGCGTAGCCGCGCGCCATCTTCGCCGCGCTCACGTCCGTCGCGACGACGACCAGGTTGTCCAGCTTTTTCATCTCGTAGTAGCGCCGGAAGACGGGGGCCGCGTACAGGTGGTCCACGGGGATGTCGAAGAAGCCCTGGATCTGGTGCTGGTGGAAGTCGATCGACAGGACCCGGTCCGCGCCGGCGGCCGTCATCAGGTTCGCGAGCAGCTTCGCCGCGATCGCCACGCGCGGCTGGTCCTTCCGGTCCGAGCGCCCGTACCCGTAGTAGGGGACGACCGCCGTGACCCTCGCCGCCGAGGCGCGCTTCGCCGCGTCGATGAGGATGAGGAGTTCGAGCACGTTCTCCGCCGGCGGGTTCGTGGGCTGGATGAGGAAGACGTCGCGCCCGCGGACGTTCTCGTCGATGCGCACGAAGATCTCGCCGTCGGCGAAGCGCTTGATCGTGACGTCGCACAGCCGCTCTCCGAGCACCTCGGCAATCCCCTGCGCGAGGGCGGGATTCGCCGTACCCGAAAGCAGCATGATCGGACTCGTGTGGAACGAGAAGTCCGTGGTGTCCATGCGTGTCGACTGGCTCGCTGGTCTGGTTCCGGCGCTCGTCGCTCCGCGCCCGTGCCGCACGCAGAGATCCTGCCGGAATGGAAGAGAAACTGTGTGGGTCCCGAACCCGTGTGCCGCGGGGCCGAACCCTGCGGCAACAGCGGCCCAGACTATCGTTTCACGCGGGTTATTGTCAACGAGCGTCCGACGTCGATCGCCCCGGAATCGTGTACACGACCTGTGTCGGGTACGCGAATTCGACGCCGTGCCGGTCGAACCGTTCATGGATCGCGAGCAGCACCGCCTGTTTCGCATCCATGAAACGGGCGTACTCGGGGACGGTCACGTAGAAGATGGTGTCGAACTCGATTGCGGAGTCCGCGAAGCCCGACAGGTGGCAGCGGTCGAAGCGGGTCTCCTCCTGCGCCTCCACGATCTCCTCGATCCAGCCGGGGATCTGCGCCAGGAGGTCGCGGGGCGTGTCGTAGGTTACGCCGACCTTCAGCGCCCCGCGCCGGTCGGCCATGCGCCCGAGGTTCCGGATCCGGGTGTTGATCACGTCGCTGTTTCCGAGGATGAGTTGCTCGCCCCCCAGGCTCCGGAGCCGGGTCGTCTTGAGGCCGATGTGCTCCACCGACCCCTGGAACTCGCCGATGACGAGGAAGTCGCCGATGACGAAGGGTTTGTCGAGGATGATGGAGAGCGACGCGAGCAGGTCTCCAAGGACGTTCTGCGCTGCCAGGGCCACGGCGATGCCTCCGATGCCGAGGCCCGCGAGCAGAGCCGCGACTTCGACCCCGAGGTTGTCGAGGATGAGGAGGAGGACGACCGACCACACGCCGAGCCGGCCCACGAAGGAGAGCGCGGCGACCATGGTCACGGCCTCCGCATCCTCGCCCGCCGTCGCATCCACGAACCGCCGCACGCAGAAGGCGATCGCGGCGCTGGCCCAGATGCCGCCCTGGACGACGAAGGCGATGACCGCGGCGCGGCGAATCACGAGCGCCACGACGGGATCGAGGTCGAGCACGAGCGAGGCGGCGAAGAGCGCGACGAAGAGGATGAGGCCGAACTTCGTCTCGCCGAGCAGGTCCGCGACGAGATCGTCGATCGACGTCCGCGTCTGGCTCGCGAAACGCGCGAACGCCCGCAGCGCGTAGCGTTCGAGCAGCCACAGCGCGAGGGTCGTGAGGGCGTAGATGCCGGCGGCGAGCAGCCAGGTTGAAAGCGGGTTTCCGTAGATCGTCTGGTCCAGGCCCATGCTTCGAGCTCCAGTGTTAGCCGAGTTGTTCCATCATCTCCCGGACGTCGGTCGTCGGGCGCCGGCACGCGAAGCCGGTGCAAACGTATGCCGCCGCCTTCCCGTCCAGCAGGTCGTGCGCCGCGGTGAAGGGCGCGATCTCCGCGAGCAGGTCCGCCGCGGCCTCGGCGGGCGCTTCGGACGGCTGGCCCGCCGGCTTGAAGAGGACGGCCGTGCGGGGCCCGTAGCGGCCGGCGAGCGCGGCCAGCATGCGCCGCGTGCCGGGCTCGTCGGGATCGCCGGTCACGACGACCTCCTGCGCCGGCCCCAGCGCGAGATCGAGCGCGACGAGCGACATCGTGTGCGCGGAAGGGGCGCCGCCGACGGGGCCGGCGAGCGCCCCGCGCAGCGCTTCCGCCCGGTCCAGGAGATCGAGGTCGCCAGTGAGCCGGCCGAGCCGGAGGAGCACGTACCACGTCGTCGCGTTGGCCGAGGGCGTGGCTCCGTCGTACAGCTCCTTCTGCCGGACCGGCACGTCGGTCTGCGCGGCGTCCACGTTGAACACGCCGAGGCGCTCAGGGTCCCAGAAGCGCTCCAGGAGCTGGTCGAGCACGTCGCGCGCGGCCCGGAGCCAGCGCGGCTCGAACGTCGCCCCATACAGCTCGATCAACCCCCAACTGAGGCAGGCGTGGTCCGCCGCCCCCGCAGGGATCGCCGCGTCCCCGTCCCGGTAGCGATGGAGCAGCCGTCCCGCGCCGTCGCGCAACCGGTCGAGGATGAAGTCCGCCGCCCGCGCCGCCGCTTCGACGAGCGATTCATCACCGAACGCGAGGCCGCTCCGCGCCAGCGCCGCGATCATGAGCCCATTCCAGTCCGTCAGGATCTTGTCGTCGAGCAGCGGCCGCTCCCGCGCCGTTCGCCTCTCGAACAGGACGCGGCGCGCCTCCTCCAGCCGTTCCTCGACCCGGTCGGCGTCCTCCCCCAGCGCCGCCGCGATTTCGGCTGGCGTTTCTCCGGCGTGCAGGATGTTTTCGCCGGTCCGGAGCCCCGACGCCTCGTCGGCGAAGTTTCCGCGCCCTTCGACCCGGAAGGCGCGCCGCGCAAGCGCGGCCGTGTCCTCTCCGAGGGCCGTCGTCAGCACCTCGTCGAACTCGTCCCGCGTCCACACGTAGAACGCCCCTTCCCGCCCCTCGCTGTCCGCGTCCTCCGCGGAATGGAAGCCGCCCGCCGGGTCCGTGAGGTCGCGCGCTACGTACTCGTAGATCTCGAGGGCCACCCTCCGGTGCGCGTCGTCACCCGTCAGCTGCCACAGCTCGGTGTACGCCATGGCGAGGAGCGCCTGGTCGTACAGCATCTTCTCGAAGTGGGGGACGAGCCAGCGGGCGTCCGTCGAGTAGCGGTGGAAGCCGTACCCGACGTGGTCGAAAACGCCTCCCCGCCGCATGGAGACGAGCGTCTTCTCCACCATCTCCACGCCGCGCCGGTCGCCCGTGCGGTCGCTCCAGCGCAGGAGGAAGAGGAGTTGGTGCGGCGCCGGAAACTTCGGAGCCCGGGAGAACCCTCCCTGGTGGGGGTCGAAGCGAGCCCGCAGGTCGCTGAAGCCGCGGCGGAGCGTCTCCTCGCCGAGCGCGCCCTCACCGGAACCCAGCCCGCGGACCTCGACCTCGCGGATGGCCGCCAGTGCCGAGGCCCCGGCCGCCTCGACATCCGCCCGCCGCTCACGCCACAGCGCCGCAAGCCGCGGCAGCAGGTCCAGCATCCCGGCCCTCCCGGCCACGCTCTCGCGCGGGAAGTAGGTGCCGGCGAAGAAGGGTTGCTTGTCCGGCGTCATCACGATCGTGAGCGGCCACCCCCCCTGCCCCGTCATGAGCTGGCACGCCGTCATGTAGACGCCGTCGATGTCCGGCCGTTCCTCGCGGTCCACCTTGATCGACACGAAGTCGCGGTTGAGGAGCGCGGCCACGTCCTCGTCCTCGAAGGACTCGCGCTCCATCACATGGCACCAGTGGCAGGTCGCGTACCCGATGGAGAGGAAGATCGGACGGTCCTCGGCCCGGGCGCGCTCGAAGGCCTCCTCCCCCCACGGCACCCAGTCCACGGGGTTGAAGGCGTGCTGGAGAAGGTAGGGACTCTTCTCCCGCGCGAGCTGGTTGGGGCGGGGGCCGGAATCAGGCATCGGAATCAGGCATGGGATTGGCCCCCCAGGGGTCGAACCTGGATCATCGGCTCCAAAGGCCGGTGTCTTGCCATTAGACGAGGGGCCAGAGGCGCCGAAGATGGCGCGATCCGGCGAGCGGCGTCAAACCGCGCCGGTGCCTCCCATGGACCCCGCCTGGACCCGGCCTGAGCGCCGGGTCGGCCTCGGATCGGCCTCAGACGGGGAGTGCGACGTCCAGGATCCGGAGGCCTTCGGCGCCGTCGGACGCGGCCAGCGTTCGGCGGGCGCGGGCGCGCTCGGCCTCGTCGCGGAAGATCGCGAACAGCGTCGAGCCGGATCCCGTCATCGCGGCCAGCGCCGGATCGCACGACCCAAGCCCGTCGAGGAGTTCCGACAGCTCCGGGTGTCGGGCGAGGACGGGCGCCTCGAGGTCGTTTCGTGCCAGCCGCTCGAGCGAGTCCCACTCCGCCAGCCGCGTCGCGCCCGGAAGCACGGAGGCGGCGCCGGCGTCCTCGTCCGTGCGGCCGAGCCAGCCGTACGCCTCGGGCGTGGAGACGTGGATCGGGGGGCAGACGAGCAGCGCGGGACGGGGCCGCGGGGGGCGGAGAGGCAGGAGGCGGCGGCCGCGCTCCCAGCCCAGCGCCATCGGCACGCCGAGGAACGCGAAGGGCACGTCGCTGCCGATCTCGCCCGCGAATGCCACGAGTTCCCGCGTCTCCAGGCGGGGCCAGCGGGCGGCGAGCAGGCGCAGCGTCGCGCCCGCGTCCGCGCTCCCGCCGCCGAGCCCGCTTCCCATCGGGATCCGTTTCGTGAGGCGGATGTGCACGGCAGGCCACCGCCGCCTGCCGAAGGCCCGCTCGAAGAACCGCTCCGCCGCCTGACGGCACAGGTTATTGGGACCGTCCGGCACCCCTTCGGCGAGCGGTCCATCGACGGAGAGCGTGACGCTACGCCCATCCCTCGGCCCGGCACTCTCCGACCTGGCGCCCGTCGGCCCGCGGCCCTCAGGCCGCCCCCCCCTGGGCCCGGCGGCGGAGAGTGTGACGGTGTCGGACAGGCTTGTGCGGGCGAGCAGGGTCTCGACGCCGTGGAAGCCCGTTTCGTCCCTCGCGAACACGCGCAGGCGCAGGTTGACCTTCGCGTGGGCTTCCACCGTCCCGATCTCCCCGACGCCCGCCACCGCTCCGGCGTCCGCCACCTCTCCGGCGCTCATCACGCGGGGGCCTTCGGCGTCTGTCACGCCGGGGTCTCCGGCGCCGGCGCCTCGCTCCGCCCCAGTTCACGGCGGCTGATCCCGAGGCGCCGCATGTACCAGATCCCCAGCACGGTGATGGGCAGGAAGGTGAGGATGTGGTAGCCCGCGGCGAAGCTGATGATTCGCGCGGGCTCGATCTGGTGGAGTTCGAGCGCGACGCGGGCGGCCGCCTCGAACGGTCCGAAGAACCCGGGCGTGGACGGGATCGCGACCGCGAAACTGATCGTCGTCTGGAGCACGAGCGCGCCGAGGAACCCGGGCCCGACGATGCCGAAGGCGAGGAACCCGAGATAGAACGAGGCGGCGTTCCAGGCCCAGACGGCGAACGACCACAGCATCGCGCGGGCGAAGACGTGCGCGTGCCGCAGCGCCCCCAGGCCGTCCACGAACGCGGAAAGCACGTCCATGATGCGGTTGGCGACGCGGTCGGGCGCGAACCGGCGGGACCATCTGGCCGCGAGCCGGAGGAAGCGGTCCGGAGAGCGGACGAGGAGGGCGAGCGCGAGCAGGCTCGCGGAGACGAGGACGACCCCCAGGGTGAACAGGTCCCGCAGCGTCCCGGAGGCGGCTTCGTCGACCCCGACGATGAAGAAGGCGGGGACGAGGAACACCATGAGGACGATCGCGTCGAGCAGGCGCTCCACGACGAGCGAGGCGAGCGCGGCGGTCAGGGGAACCGGGGTGATCCGCGACAGCGAGTAGGCCCGGACGAACTCTCCGAGCCGGCCGGGCAGGACGTTGTTCGCCATGAAGCCGATGCACACGGCCGCGTAGCGCGAACCGAACGGCAGGCTTCCGTTCGAGGCGCGGAGGAGGATCTCCCACCGTATCGCGCGGAGGTTGAAGGTGAGCGTGGCCACGACCGTCGCGGCGATGAGCAGCCAGACGTTCGCCTCTCCCAGATGTCTCAGGAGTTCGGCGGCCGAAACGCCCCGCAGCGCCCAGACGAGGAGCGCGACGGAGACGAGTACGCCGATGAGGACTGTTAGACGGCCTCTCACCCGCGCGCCTCGCGCACGAGTTCCGACATCTCGAGCACCGCCCGCTCGATCCCCACGAGCACCGAGCGGCTCACGATCGAGTGACCGATGTTCAGTTCCTCGCACTCTGGAATCGCGGCCACCGGCTGGACGTTCTCGTAGGTGAGCCCGTGTCCGGCGTGCACGCCGAGGCCTGCAGCTTCGGCCCGCATCGCCGCATCCTCCAGCCGCGAGAGTTCACGGTCGGCGCCCGCCCTGTCCGGCGCGTTGGCGTATTCGCCGGTGTGCAGCTCGATCGCCGCCGCGCCCGCCTCGGCCGAGGCGTTGACGGAGGCGGGATCGGGGTCGATGAAGAGCGACGTGCGGATCCCGGCGTCCTGGAGCCGCGCCACGGCGGCGGCGATGCGAGCCGGATCCGCGGAGAGATCCAGCCCGCCTTCCGTCGTCAGTTCCTCCCTCTTCTCGGGGACGAGCGTGGCCTGGGCCGGCCGCCAGCGTTCCGCCAGGGCGAGCACCTCCTCCTCGGCCGCGAGTTCAAGATTGACGAAGGTGCGGACGGTCGCCAGCAGGAGTTCCACATCGCGGTCCTGGATGTGCCGGCGGTCCTCGCGGAGGTGCACCGTGATTCCGTTCGCGCCGCCGAGTTCGGCGAGGACGGCGGCGCGCACCGGGTCGGGTTCGTCCGTGCCGCGCGCCTGCCGGACGGTCGCAACGTGATCGATGTTCACGCACAGCCGGCAGTCGACCAGGTGAGAGAAGCTGCTATTCGCCATTGATTTGCTCCAGTTCTCGGCTCGACGGTCCGCCGCGTCAGGCGGCGTCGGCACGCTCCACGGCCAGGCCGCTCTCGCGCCAGCGGCCGGCCACTCCGGCGGGCACGCGGGCCACGATGACCACGCACCCGGCTTCGTACGCGCGCTCCAGCACTTCGCCCTCGCGGTACGCCTCGGCGAGCCGCGCGCCGTCCCCGGCGGGGAGGCTCACCCGTACGGTCTCGAGGCGGGCCCGCATCGCGGCCTGAAGAGCCTCGCGCAAGGGCTGCAGCCCGTCCCGCTCCACGATCGAGGTCAGTACGTGCGGCCGGCCGTCCGCCGCCGCCCGCTCGCGCAGCGCCCGCTCCTCCTCGTGCGTGAGCCGGTCGACCTTGTTGAAGACCTCGATCACCGGACGGTTCGCCACGCCGGCCTCCGCCAGCACGCCCTCCACGGCCTCGCGCTGCGCGTCTCTGCTCGGCGACGAGGCGTCGATCACGTGCAGCAGGAGGTCGGCCTCCGCGAGTTCCTCCATCGTCGCCCGGAAGGACGCCACGAGATGATGCGGCAGCTTCCGGATGAACCCGACCGTGTCGGTGAGGAGGATCGGACCGGGACCTTCGAGATCGCAAACCCGGGTCGCCGAGTCCACCGTCGCGAACAGCCGGTCCTCCACGAAGACGTCCGAGCCGGAGAGCGCGCGCAGGATGGAGGACTTGCCCGCGTTCGTGTAGCCCGTGAGCGCCACGGTGAACTGCTCGCTCCGCGCCCGGCGCTGCGTGACGCGCGCGCGCGCGATGTGGTCGAGCTTCCGCCGCAGCCGGGCGAGGCGCCGGTCGATGAGCCGGCGGTCGGTCTCGATCTGCTGCTCGCCGGGCCCGCGCGCGCCGATGCCTCCGCCCTCGCGCGAGAGGTGGGTCCACATCCGCTTCAACCGCGTCCGCATGTACTGAAGCTGCGCGAGCTCGACCTGGAGCTTCGCTTCCGAGGTCCGGGCGCGGAGCGCGAAGATGTCGAGGATGAGTTCGGTCCGGTCGAGCGCGCGCACGCCGAGCGCCGCTTCGAGATTCGCGCCCTGGGCGGGCGTGAGTTCCTCGTCGAAGATGGCGAGCGTCGCGTCGTGCTCCCGGAGCGTCCGCCCCAGGCGTTCGACCTTCCCCTTGCCGATGAAAGTCGAGGCGTTCGGCTTGCGCAGACGCTGGACCACGGCGCCGCGGACATCGGCTCCCGCCGTCCCGGCGAGGCGGGCGAGCTCCTCGAGGTGTTCGTCCACCGTCTGCTGGGGCATGTCCGGCGGCGGCGCGCCCACGAGCACCGCGCGCTCCGCCACCTCCTCCGACGTCACTCTGTCGATCGATTCTCCTCCGTGGTCCCGGCGCCCGTTTCGGCGCCCAGCTCGGCCCCCACCTCTTTCCGCGAGCCCGCTTCCTCCGCCGCCCGCACCCGGCTGGCGCGGATCGCTTCGAGCCTGCGCCTCGCCTCGGCTTCCCACCCGCGCCCCGGCGGATCGTACCAGCAGCTTCCGCTCAGCGACTCCGGAAGGTAGGACTGGGCGGCCACGCCGTCTTCCTCGTCGTGATCGTAGCGATACCCCGCCCCGTATCCGAGTTCCTTCATGAGCCCCGTGGGCGCGTTCCGGATATGAAACGGAACGGGCTCGGCGGGCGTTTCGCGCGCCGCGCGGCCCGCGCCGCCGAAAGCCCGGTACACCGCGTTCGATTTCGGAGCGATCGCCAGGTACGTCACCGCCTGGGCCAGGGCCAGATCCCCCTCGGGGCTGCCGAGGAAGTGGTACGCGTCTCGCGCCGCGATCGTGACCGCCAGCGCACCGGGATCCGCGAGTCCGATGTCCTCCGTGGCCATGCGCACGATGCGCCGGGCCAGGTACATGGGATCCTCGCCGCCGTCCAGCATGCGCGCGAGCCAGTAGAGCGCGGCGTCCGCGTCCGAGCCGCGCACGGCCTTGTGCAGGGCGGAGATGAGGTTGAAGTGCTCCTCGCCCGATTTGTCGTAGCGCGCGAACCGTTTCTGCAGCGCCGCAGCCACGTGATCCTCCGAGATCGCGGCGACGCCGGCCACGCCGGCCAGGTCCGCCGCCGTCTCGAGCGCGTTGAGGGCGCGGCGGGCATCCCCGTCCGATTCGATGCCGAGCCGGGCCAGGGCGTCCTCGTCGATGGAGAGGCCCGTGTCGCCGAGTCCGCGCTTCCGGTCCCGCAGCGCGCGGGCGCAGATCTCCGCGACGTCTTCCGGCGCGAGTGGTTCGAGGACGAAGACGCGGGTGCGGGAGAGGAGCGGACCCACGACCTCGAAACTGGGGTTCTCCGTCGTGGCCCCGATGAGGGTGACGGCTCCGCGCTCGACGTGCGGAAGGAGGGCGTCCTGCTGCGCCCGGTTGAAGCGGTGGATCTCATCGACGAACAGGACGGTGCCGCGGCCGGTGGCGGCGCGGCGCGCCTTCGCCTCCTCAAGAACGCGCCGGACGCGGGGGATCCCGTCGGTCACGGCGGAAAAGGGGACGAACGCGGCCTCCATGCGGCTGGCCAGCAGCCCGGCGAGGGTGGTCTTACCTGTGCCCGGCGGACCCCAGAAGATGAGGCTCGGCACCCGTCCGCTCTCGATGAGCTGACGCAGGGGCCGGCCCTCGCCGGCGAGCTTCGGCTGTCCGACGAACTCCGCCAGCGTCCGCGGCCGCATGCGGGCGGCGAGCGGCGAATCGGCCAGGCCGGCATCCGGAGCCGCGGCAGCGTCCGGCCCGGCGGCGTCCGCGGGGTCGGCGGGCCGGTCGGCGCGCGGTTCCACGCCGGCGAACAGGCTCGGCTCGTCAGTCATTCGTCTTCGGCCATCAATCATCGGCAGGGGCGCCGGGTGGCCCCTTACCGGCCGGGGGCGCGTCGCGCAGCCGCGAAGCCTCCGCGAGCGAGCCGATCTCGATCAGCCGGCGGGCCTCGTCGAGGAGGGCCTCGCGGTCGTTGCGGGCCGGGTCCTCGATGACCTGTTCGAGCAACTCCTCCAGCAGCAGCCGAACGAGCGGACCCGGCGACATGCCGAGCGCGAGGAGGTCGTCTCCCTTGACCGCGAGACCCGCCAGGTCGAGCACCGGGTCGTCCGCGCGCTCCTCTCGGACACGCGCCCGCGTCGCCTCCAGATAGCGCTCCGCCTGCGTCTCCCCCGCGGCGCGGGCGGCGGCGAAGTGCAGCTCGAACAGGTCCTCCCACGCATCGCCGACCGCCGCGAGCCAGCGTCGGTGTTCCGCCGCGGAGTCCAGCGCGCCGACGAAGGGGAGGTACAGCCGGGCGAGCCGAGCGACGTAGCGCCGGTCCGCGTTGGAGAACTTCAGCCGCGAGAGCAGCGACTCGGCGGCTTCGGCCCGCCCCTCCGGCGTTTCGGACGCGCACACGAGCAGGCTCGCGAGGCGTACGTTCGCGGCCTGCGCCGAGGCCGCCTCGACGGCGCCGAGCGCAGACCTCCACGCGTCGCCGTCCGCCGCGAGCCCGAGCAGCTCCGGGTACCAATGGCGCAGCGCCCCGCAGGCCGAGTACAGCTCCAGCGCGGCCGAAGGCTTCGGATCCGCCATGACCTTGAGCAGCTCTTCCCGCACGCGCTCGGCGGACAGCCCGGGCAGGCCGTCCACCGCCGCCCGCATCGCTTCGTCCGTGCGCGCTTCCACCGCCCACCCGAAGCGCCCCGCGAACCGGAAGCCGCGCAGGACGCGCAGGTAGTCCTCGCGGAAGCGCGCTTCGGGTTCCCCCACCGCGCGCAGGATCCCGTCTTCGATGTCCTCCGCGCCCTCCCACGCGTCGCGCACCTCGCCGGAGGCGGGCCGCCACGCGATCGCGTTGGCCGTGAAGTCCCGACGGCCAAGGTCCTCCTCGATGGAATCGGCGAAGGCCACCCGCGCGTGGCGGCCATCCGTCTCGACATCGCGTCGGAAGGTCGTGACCTCGTAGCTGTCGTCGCCGTCGAGGACGGTCACGGTCCCGTGCGACACGCCGACCGGGACGGTCCGCGGGAAGAGCCGCATGACATCCTGCGGCCGCGCATCGGTCGTCAGATCCCAGTCCGGCTCGGGCAGGTCGGGCGCCCCCCCGATCTGAGCGACGTAGGCGTCGCGGATCGAGCCGCCCACGGCCCAGGCCTCGAAACCCGCGGCCTCGAGCCGTTCCGCCGTGCGGGAGAACCCGGGCGGCGGGGAGAATCGGCCCGGATCGATCGCGCTCACGGCATTCTCAGCCGCACAGCACGCTGCCGCCGTTCACGTTGAGGATCTCTCCCGTGATATGCCGGGCCGCGTCGGAGAGGAGGAAGCAGATGGGCCCGGCGATGTCTTCGGCCGTGGCGACGCGCCCGAGCGGAATGAGGGCCAGCGCGGCACTCCCGGCCTCTCCCTGCAGCGCCGGCGAAGACATATCGGTGTCGACCCAGCCGGGGGCGACGGCGTTCACGTTGATCGACTTCGGACCGAGTTCGGTCGCGACCGACTTGCAGAACGCGTTGATCGCGCCCTTCGACGCGGCGTAATGGCTGTGCTCCGCCTCTCCCCGCTGGGACGCCGTGGAGGAGACGAGGACGATCCGCCCGTCCGCCCGCAGGCGGAGCGCCGCCTCCCGGGTGCTCGCGTAGATCGACGTGAGGTTCGTCTCGATCATGTGCCGCCACTCGTCCGCTTCGAGCGACTCGATCGGCCGCGCGTCCACGTTCCAGATACCGGCGTTGCCCACGAACCCGTCCAGCCCGCCGAACTCTGCGTCGGCGCGCTCGAACAGCGTCCGGCACTCCGTCGGGTCGGCCAGATCCGCGCCGGCGCACCAGTGGCGTCCGTCCGGGGCGAGCGAGTACGCCTCCTCGACGGCCCGCCGCGCCGCGGCCTCCGCCCGATGGTAGGCGATGCCCACGGACGCGCCGGACGCCGCGAGGCATCGCACGGTGGCGCGTCCGATCCCGCGCGAACCTCCGGTGACCAGCACGCGCTTGCCCGCGAGGCCGGGCAACCCCGGCACCGTGGATGTCATTCCGTCATCTCCTCCTCGTTGAATCGTTCGCCAATCAGCCCGCCTGGACCCGCCCTCTCGGCGAGTCGGCTTGCCCGTGCGGCGCTCCCGCCCAGGGCCGGATCCGCGGCCGCTTCGAGCGCGTAGGTGAGGATCGCGTCCGCGGCGAGCAGGGTCACCGCCGCCGAGCGGGTCGCCTCGCCCTGCGCCGCCGTCACCAGCGCATCGAGCGCGGCTTGGATGAGTCCGTCCTCGCCCTCTTCCAGGCGCCCCCGCACCAGCGGCCACACCGCTTCCGCCAGCTCTGGCGGAGCGCTCTGGAGCCGCCCCACAAGCCAGGTCTCGAGTGTGAGAGCGCCGGGTTCGGCCGGCACGTCAGCCACCGGACAGGGCAGGCACCCGCTCGGACGCCCAGGCCCGGGCCGCTCCGAGTCCGTCCTCCGTTCGCGACGGGTCGCCCACGCCGCCCTGAGCGAAGCGCGCGCCGCCGCCACCGCCGGAACCCGTCGCCCGGCTCGAAACGCGAACGAGATCGCCCGCCTTCACGCCGAGCCGGATGAGGTCGTCCGACACGACGGAGATGAATGCGTGGCGGTCCTCTTCGGGGAACACGACGTGAACGACCGCGGCGCCCGACCCCATCCCGCCACGCAGGCGATCGCCGAGCGCCCCCAGGTCCGTGCCCACGGGCACCTCCAGGCGCCCCGACACGAAGCGCGCCCCGTTCGCGTCCGCCGCACCCGTCGCACCCCCGCGACCGAGCAGCGTCTCCACTTGTCGCTCCGCCGCATCTCCCCGCTGCCCCCGAACCTCTTCGGCGAGCGCGTCGCGTTCTTCGACGAGCCGTTCCAGGCGGGCCGCCAGATCCGCCGGCTGGCAGCGCAGCCGCGCGGCGAGTTCGGCGAGCAGCCGGTCGCGCTCCACTTCGCGCCGGTAGGCCCCCTGCCCCGTCACGGCCTCGATGCGCCGGATGCCCGCCGCAACGCCCGTCTCGGACACGATCCGGAACATCCCGATCTGGCCCGTCGTGCGGACGTGCGTGCCGCCACACAGCTCCAGGCTGAGGCCCGGCACCTCGATCACGCGCACGACATCCCCGTACTTCTCTCCGAACAGAGCCATGGCCCCGGCCGCGATCGCCTCGTCATAGCCTCGCTCGGACGCTTCGACGTCGTGGTTTCCAAGGATCGCTTCCGTCACCTCCGTTTCGATGTCCGCCCGTTCCTCCGGCGTCAGCGGACCCCGGTGGCTGAAGTCGAAGCGCAGCCGGTCCGGGGCCACGAGCGAGCCGGCCTGCTGCACGTGCTCGCCCAGCCGGTTGCGGAGCGCCGCGTGCAACAGGTGCGTCGCCGTGTGGTTCCGCTCCGTCTCGCGCCGCGACGGATCCACCCGCGCGAGCACCGCGTCCTCGACCACGCCGCCCACCTCGGGAAGCGAGCCTTCGGCCAGCGGCCCCGCGACCACGGTCCGCCCGTCGGCACCCCACACCGCGGAGATGTCGACCGCCCACCCATCCCCCATGACACGACCGGTATCGGAGACCTGCCCCCCGCTCTCCAGGTAGAAAGGATTCTGCTCGAGCAGGAACGCGTGCCCCCTCTCGGTGGGCCAGTCCATGGGCCAGCGGCGGCAGCCTGTTTCGATCTCGACGTTCCCGTAGCCCACGAATTCCTGCGGTCCGGGCTCGAGTCCCTTGGGGAGCGGCGGGGGGCCGAGGGAGGCCGTCGCCTGGAGTGAACCGACAAGCCCGCCCGTAAGAGTCGCCTTCGCGTCGATGGGCGCCAAGCCACCCCCGCGCGAACGGGTGCGCTGCGCCTCCAGGGCCTCGTGGAAGCCCTCCCAGTCGACGTCGTAGCCGCGCTCGCGGGCGATGAGGCCGGTGAGGTCCTCGGGGATGCCGTACGTGTCCTTGAGCTTGAACGCGACGGCGCCCGCGACCGTGCCTGAGCCTCCCGTCGGCATGGCGCGGTCGATCTCGCGCATGCCGCCCTCGATGGTCGAGAGGAAGAGTTCCTCCTCCGCCCGGGTCGTGGAGAGCAGATGTCCCCGCCTCGCCTCCAACTCGGGGAAGGTGGCCGACATGCGGTCCGCTACGACGCCCACGAGGTCGTGCAGGAGCGGATCGCGCCGGCCCAGCAGCCAGTAGTGCCGCACCGCCCGGCGCAGGATCCGCCGCAGCACGTATCCCCGCTTCTCGTTCGAGGGGAAGACGCCATCGGCGAGCAGGAACGCCACGGCGCGGGCGTGATCCGCCAGGACGCGGAAGGCGACGCCGTCCTCCCAGTCCCCAGGCGCGCGCGAGTACTCGATCCCGAGTCCCTCCTCCGCCGCTTCGATGATCGGGAGGAAGAGGTCCGTGTGGTAGTTCGTCCCCACGCCCTGCAGCAGCGCGGCGATCCGCTCAAGCCCGGCGCCCGTGTCGATCGAGGGCGCCGGGAGCGGCGTATCCGTCCCGTCCGGCGCGCGGTCGAACTGCATGAAGACGAGGTTCCAGAACTCGATGATCGCGTCGGCCTCGCCGGCCGCCTCGAACTGCGCGTCAGTGATCCGGTCATCGCATTCCGACCGCAGGTCGTAGTGCAGCTCCGAGCAGGGACCGCACGGACCCGTGTCGCCCATCTGCCAGAAGTTGTCCTTGTCCCCCATGCGCCGGATCCGCGACTCCGGGATCGAGGTCCGCTTCAGCCAGAGCTTGAACGCGTCGTCGTCGTCGTGGTGGACCGTGGCCCACAGGCGGTCGGGCTCCAGGCCGAGATCGCCGGTCACCCACTCCCAGGCGAAGTCGATCGCATCGCGCTTGAAGTAGTCGCCGAAGGAGAAGTTCCCGAGCATCTCGAAGAAGGTGTGGTGGCGGGCGGTCCGTCCCACCTCCTCGAGGTCGTTGTGCTTGCCGCTGACGCGGAGGCATTTCTGGGACGTGACGGCGCGGGGAGGGTTCGGGCGCTCGGTCTCTCCCGTGAAGATGCCCTTGAACTGCACCATCCCGGCATTCGTGAACATGAGGGTCGGGTCATCCGCGGGGACGAGCGGACCGCTGGGGCGATGCTCGTGCCCCTGCCGCTCGAAGTAGGAGATGAAACTCCGCCGGAGTTCGTCCGCCTTCATCGTGTATCCTCAGCCTGCCAGTTGACCTCGATCCAGGCGCGAATGCGACCCGCGTCGAACCCGCGCCGGGCCAGGTAGTCGAACAGCCGTCGACGAGCCTTCGACGGGTCCGCCCCCGTCAGCCTCCGCGCACGGGCCGTCGCGACGCGCTCGAGCAGCGCCTCCTCCGTCGCGCCCTCCTCCACCATCGCTTCGCGGATGCCGCGGTCCGCATCCTCTCGCGACACGCCCCGGGCGAGAAGGTCGGACTGCATGCGACGGGTGCCGCAGGGCCGGAGCCGGATACGGTCCCGCGCGAAGCTGGCAGCGAACTGCGCGTCGTCGAGATACCCCAGCGCCGCGAGACGTTCCAGTGCGTGCTGAATCGCCGCCTGGTCGATCCGGTCCCGCCGCAGCCGGCGCTCCGTTTCCCGGCGGCTCCTCGGGCGCACGGAAAGGTAGCGCAGCCCGACGAACATCGCTTCGGCGCGACCGCCCGCGGCCTGGACGGCTTCGAGTTCCGCGGATTCGAGCCGGAGCCCGATGTCGAGACGAAGGCGATGAACGTCTTCGTCCGGAAGCCGACAGAGGGAAGCGCCGTCCAACTGGACCTCGGTCCAGCCGGAGCGGCGCTTGACCGGGACGAGGCCCGTAATCTCCCCGGTTGTGTGGCGGTCGTGGCCGGAATTCAGCGGCCGGTGGCCTGCTTCGAGGGCGGCCGGGAGTTCTTCGACTCCTCCGCGCCCGCGCCCTCCGCGGCTTCGGCCGCGTCAGGGTCCGGGATCGTCATCCCGAGTTCCTCGCGGATCCGGGCCTCGATCTCCTCCGCGATGTCCGGGTTCTCGCGCAGGAAGGTCTTCGAGTTCTCGCGCCCCTGCCCCAGCCGGACATCGCCGCCATACGAGTACCAGGCGCCGGCGCGGTTCACGATGCCGATGCTCTCGCCCATGTCCACGAGCAGACCCTCCCGGCTCACGCCCTGGTTGAACATGATGTCGAACTCGGCCTGCTTGAACGGCGGCGCGCACTTGTTCTTGACGACCTTCACCCGCGTGCGGCTCCCGACCAGGTTGTTCCCTTCCTTGATGGAGGCGATCCGGCGGATGTCGAGTCGGAGCGAGGAGTAGAACTTCAGCGCCCGGCCCCCCGTCGTGGTCTCGGGGTTGCCGTACATGACGCCGATCTTCTCGCGGATCTGGTTCGTGAAGATCACGGCGGTGTTCGAGCGCCCGATCGCGCCCGTGAGCTTGCGGAGGGCCTGCGACATCAGCCGCGCCTGAAGGCCGACGTGCGAATCCCCCATCTCGCCTTCGATCTCGGCCCGCGGCACGAGCGCGGCCACCGAGTCCACCACGATGACGTCGAGCGCGCCGGACCGGACGAGCACCTCGGCGATCTCAAGCGCCTGTTCGCCCGTGTCGGGCTGCGACACGAGCAGGTTCTCGATGTCGACGCCCAGTTTCTGCGCATACCCGACGTCGAGCGCGTGCTCGGCATCGATGAACGCCGCGACGCCGCCGTCCTTCTGCGCGTTCGCGATGACGTGGAGGGTGAGGGTGGTCTTGCCCGACGATTCGGGACCGAAGATCTCGGTCACGCGCGACCTCGGAATGCCGCCGATCCCGGTGCTGTGGTCCAGGTTGATCGCCCCCGTCGAAATTGCGGGAATCCGGACCCGGGCACCCTCCGTTCCGAGCCGCATGATCGCCCCCTTGCCGTGGGCCCGTTCGATCTGGTTGAGGGCCACGGACAACGCCTTCTTCTGTTCCCGATCCATCTCCACACCCATTTCACGCTCTCCCGATTTCCGAGGGGTCCGCCGGGCCGATGACGGGGAGTCGATCACCCGCCGCGACGGAGGTTGACAATACCACGCCGGACGACCTTTCGCAATTTCTTCGGTTTTATCCGAACGGCGAAATCCGGACGTCCAGAATCAGGATGGAGCAACGCCTCAACGGGCTATCAACCGCCCTCGGGAAGGATGTGAATCAGGAGCGGTCGCCGGTCGGATTCGGCGGCGGGTTCAGCCAGCCCTCGATGATCCCCTCGACCTTTGCCAATCGCTCTCCGAGTTGCGCCAGATTGCGCGAAAGCCCGACGTAGGCCCCGCCGACCGCAAGGGCGACGGTGAGGATCACGGCAACTGTATCGACACTGATCACAACGACAACCTCCTGATCCGGAACTGCCGGCTGCTCATCCCAAGGTGTACGTCCATGATGATCCGGGACAAGATCATCGCGGCCTCATCTGCGGCCCTGCGCGTTGCGGGACCATCGGTGCCGAGGAACCCTCCAGGTGACGGACGCTACGTAATATGGGTGGCCGTCGGGGGGCTCGCTTGAGGCTGTGGGGGGCGCGTCAGGCGCCGGGGGCGAGGTCGATTCCGCAGGCAGGGCAGAAGGCTTCTTCGCCGGTCAGCGAGGCGGCGCATTCCGGGCATGGCGGAGGGGTCGCCGGGGCCTTCCCGGGCGCCGAAGCCTTCCCGGCCGCCGGGGCTTCCCGGGGCTCCGGGGCTGGAGCCTTCGCCGGTCCCCGGGCGGCGGCGTCCCGGGCGTCGATGGCCGTGCGCTCGAGGCGGGCCCGCGTGGCCTGGTACTCCTCTTCCTGGAGCTTGCCCGTTCGGTACTCCAGTTCGAGATCGCGCAGCGCCTCGATGGCGGCGTCGCGGCGCTCCGCGGCGCCCAGCGACGCGCCCGTGTCTTCGCCGGACCGGATGGCGGCCCAGATGATCGTGGCGAGGAGCACCGCCAGGATGACGCCGAAGAGGATGAATCCGGTCACTCGCTCACCTCCCGCGGCGGACGCCGCTCGCGACGCGGACGTGCTCCCGCCGAGCTTCGGCGAGTTCGAGGGCCCGGGCCGCCGCCTCAGCCGCGTCCTCGGCCGTCTCGTCGACCACATCCGCCGGCAGCGAGCACGCGAGCCCGATCACGGGCACGCCGAACTTCCGGCAGAAGGCCGCCTCGCTGAGCGTGCCCCACTCGCCGGCGATCGCGACCACGGCCTCGGAGGCCCGCGCGACGACGACATTCCGCGCCTCGCCGAGCCCGGTCGGGATCGGGATGGTGACCCCGTCCGCCGCCGCCCCCGGGTCGCCGCCGGGCAGGATCCCCACCACGGTCCCCCCTTCCGACGAGGCTCCTTCCGCAGCCGCCCGCATGACGCCGCCCATTCCGCCGCACACGACGATGGCCCCGGCGCGGGCGACGGCCGCTCCCACGGCGTGGGCCAGGCCCGTCTCCGCGGGCGCCGCCGCTCCCGACCCGATGACTCCGATCCGCAGCGGACGCAAGCTCACCGCTCCAGTTGGAGGGTGACGGGACCGTCGTTGACCAGCTCCACCTCCATCATCGCGCCGAACTCCCCCTCCGCGACCTCGCCCCCCCTCCGGCACAGCTCCACGAAGCGGTCGTAGAGAGCCCGGGCCACGTCCGGCCGCGCCGCCCCCGTGAAGGACGGGCGGCGTCCGCGGCTCGCATCTCCGTACAGCGTGAACTGCGACACGATGAGAAGCGCCGCGCCAACCTCCCGCGCCGAGCGGTTCATGCGGCCCCCGGCGTCCGCGAACAGCCGCAGGTCCCAGAGTTTGTCCGCCATCCAGGCCATCGTCTCCCCGGAATCATCCGGCGCGAAACCCGCGAGGACGACGAGCCCGCGGCCGATCGCCCCCACGACCTCGCCTCCGACCCGGACATGGGCCTGGCTGACCCGTTGAACCACGACTCGCAATTGCGCCGTCCCCTGCCGACGCCGGTCATTCGCGGCACGCCGGCTTTTCCACAGCACTCAAAAAGCGGTGAACGACGAAAAGATGCGACGGCGCTCGGTCCTGGGCGAACTCCGTTGGCATCCGATCGGGCGGTCCATTTCAAAATCCACGTTTTTTGGACAAAATATCCACACTTTTTGGACATCATTTTTTTGAAAAAAAGAGAAACGCAATACAAAGCGACGAGGCCTTTGGAGGGGTGTCGCTGCGCTGGCGGGGAATCGATCGGACGAAGCGGAGGAAGGGGAGCCAGCCCGCGGGCGCCCGGCATCCTCGTTCTGGGCTCCGGCCCCGATCCCGCCTCAGGGGTGCGGCAACGACCCGCGATCCCGGCGAGAGGGCGCCCCACCGGGCACTCCGGAAGATCGCGAACAGGCAAACAGGCATGGGTAGATGTACTCAGCCCCTGGCCACCCGAAGGTGTCAGGGGCTGAGCAAGGAAGCTTGTTTACGGCCAACTACCGCCCGGTCCTGGTAGCTTGCGCGGTCTTCCAGAACCTCTCCGCGAGCCTGGTACCGTCTGCCCAACCAGCTGTGCTCGATCCCTCTTCCCTCGGTCGCCTCGTTCCGTCGCCGGAACTCCGCTTCCTCAGGCCCGGGACTCGCGCCCCGGTTTCGCGATCTCGCGTCGGGCAACTCACGGTGCGGTCATCGGCCTCGACCTCCGGTCGGTCGGTGCCGCCTCCCTTAGCACGCCCTGATTCTAAAAAGATTTTTTTGGGTCGTCAACCTCGAACGGACGCGAGTCGTATTTTTTTCAAAAACTTATCGATCAAATCGCCATTTCCCGTACCGATTCGCGGAAGAAAATCGGATTTTGGCCGGCCGTTCCCGCCGTGCGCGTCGCCGTGAGGGCCTTCAGGTGAGCGGCCTCCCGTCAAGGGGCGCTCCAGAGGTCGGTGGGGGTGGGGTCGATGCGGGAGCCCATGCGTTCGACGTGGGTGAGTACGCGGTTGAGGAGGGCTTCTCGTGGCAGGGTGCGGCGGAGGCCGGCGACGGTGGCGACGATGATGAGGCGCTCGCGTGCGCGGGAGAGGGCGACGTTGAGGAGGCGGGGGAAGTCCCGGTTGCGGCGCTCGTCGAGAAACCAGGAGCGGCCGGGGGGCGCGTCCACGGTGTCGATGATGACGAGGCGCTTCTCCCGTCCCTGGAAGCGGTGGATCGTGCTCACCTCGAGGGCGGCGGGGGCGGCGCGGCCGAGCCGGCGCCGGATGAGGTCGTTCAGGTGGCGGGTCTGGGCGCGGTAGGGCGAGACCACCGCGATGTCGTCGATTCCATCGCGGGCCGCGGCGCCCACGAAGTCCGCCACAGCCTCGGCGTGGGTGCGGTTCCGCCGCGAGCCGTCCACGCGTTCGACCCGCGGATCGAGGCCGCTCGTGTCGAGCACGGCGAGGGGTGCCCGCTCCGGTGCCCTTCGCACCCCGCGCCCCGTTGGCTGCCCCGTCCCACGCTCCGCGACCTCCGGCGCGTCTCTGAGCCGCCCGCCGTAGAAGAACTCGCTCACCAGCTCGCGAATGTCGGGCGCCATCCGGTACTGGAGATCAAGCATCGCGCACAGCCCGTCGTTCGGAGAGGGCAGCGAGGCGCCGCGCCCCGACACGCCCCAAGCCCCCGCTCCGCTCCAGGCGGCCGAGCCGTCCGCCGCGCTCGGCCTGCCCGCAGCCGCCGCCTCGTCGGGTACCCCCACCCCGCCTGCCCCGCCGACGACGCCGGCTTCCCTGAACAGGTCCGTCCGCAGCCAGCGCGTGGCCGCGGGGGCTGTGCTCGACACGACCGGAGGGAGCTGCTGGAAGTCGCCCACGGCGATCGCGGGACCCGCGACCCGCGAGGCGGCGAGCGCCACATAGGGGAGCGGCGCGGTGCTCGCCTCGTCGATAACGAGGGACTCGAACCTCAGCTCGCGGAGTTCCTCCCGGATCGAGAGCCGTGCGAAAGTGGTCAGGACGATGTCCGCCTCTTCCAGCACGGCCTCGGCCTGGCGCGCGACCTCGAGCATGACGCGGCCGAGCGCGCGGGCGGACTCGGCGTTCCCGCGGGAACGCGCGAGCGAGAGCAGGCGCCCGGCCCGGGCGTAGGGATTGAGGGGCGGGGGACGACCTTCGCGGGTCCCGGCCGCCGGGCGATCCGGCGAGTGGGCCCCCAGCCGCCCCTCGTGCTCGGCGAGCGTGCGGTCCACGCCTCCGGCGCCGCCCTCGATCCGCCGCGCCAGCGCCGCCCCCAGGTCGATGCGCGAGTCGGGCGCGGCGCCGAGGTCGAACCCCACGCGGATGATCCGGTCGCGTTCAAGCATGGCCGGGTCCGCGATGGTGGCGAGGCGGCGCGCGATCTCGTCCACGGCCCCGTTCGTCGTCGCCGCGACGAGCACCCTGCCGCGAAGCGCGAGTTCCAGCGCCGCGCGCGCTACGAGGCGAGACTTGCCCGTCCCCGGCGGACCCCAGACGAGTTGTGCGCTGCTCCCGAGCACGCGCTCCAGGGCGGCGCGCTGCGGCTCGTTCAGGTCAGCGGAGGAGTCGAGCCGCGGAGACTCCCGGTCGAGGCGCGGCGGCAGCCGACCGAAGGCCCCGAGTACGGTGTCCGGGAAGAAATCCTCCGGGTCCTGCCCCACCTCCGCCAGCCGAGTGGAAAGTTCGCGAAGCAGCCACGTGGGATCGAACTCGAGTTCGGCGCCGTCGAGGCGTTCACCGAGCCACTCCGGGCTCACGACCTGCAGGAGCCCCAGCGTGCGGTCGAAACGGTGGACCACGCCGAGCGCATCCCGCCCGGCGGCGTGGATGCGCACGCGGTCGTCCGCGCGGATGTCGTATGTTCCCCCCGCGATCTGGAAGGCGTAGCGATGGCCGGTCCCCGCCTCTCCCCGCAGACGTCCGGAGAGCGCCGGTATCGGCCGGTGAAGGAGGCGGCGGGCGAGGTCCGCCGCGATGGCCTCGATCTCCTCCTCGATCGCCACGCGGAGATCCGCCAACAGAAGCCACAACGACTCGAGGGAGTCAGGAGCGTGCATGCCGGACCACATCGATCGACCCAGCCCCGAGGCCGCGGCGGCCGCCGAAGCCGCCCAGGCCGCGAGCGCCGGGGACTGGAGTGGGGAGACGCTGCGCGAGTCGCTCGCGCGCGCGGCGGACTGGACCGTCAACTACCGGAAGCGCGTCGAGGAACGGCCCGTCCTCCCCGACGTCGCCCCGGGCGACGTGCGCCGGGCGCTCGCCAAGGCGCCGCCGCGCGCCCCCGAACCCTTCGAACGCGTGCTGGCCGACTTCGACCAGCACATCGTCTCCGGTCTCACCCACTGGAATCATCCGGGGTTCCTCGCCTATTTTTCGAGTTCCACGCGGGGGCCGAGCATCGCGGCGGAGCTCCTCGTCGCCGCCGTCGGCGTGAACGCAATGTTGTGGCGAACCTCCCCCGCCGCGACCGAGGTCGAGCGCACCGCGGTGGACTGGCTCAGGCAGGCCGTCGGCCTCCCGGAGACCTTCACGGGGTTGATCTTCGACACGGCGTCGACCGCCACCTTCACGGCGCTTCTCGCCGCGCGCGAGCGCGCCGGGGACGGGGTGCGGGACGACGGGCTCCCCGGGGGACCGGCCCTCGCCGTCTACACCAGCGAGCAGTCCCACTCCTCGGTGGAGAAATCCGCCATCGCCGCCGGACTCGGCCGCGCATCCGTCCGCCGCATTGAGACCGACGACGCCTTCCGCATGCGCCCGGACGCGCTGAAGGCCGCCATCGGGGAGGACATCGAAAACGGGATTCGTCCCGCCATGGCGTGCGCGACGATCGGCACGACGTCGACGGCAAGCGTCGATCCCGTGGCGGAGGTGGCGGCCATCGCCCGCCGGCACGGGGTCTGGCTCCACGTGGATGCCGCCTACGCGGGGCCGGCCGCCATGGTCTCCCAACAGCGACCGCTCTTCCGCGGCTGGGAGGCGGCGGACTCCATCGTCCTCAACCCCCACAAGTGGATGGGGACCTCGCTCGACTGTTCGGTGCTCCTGTATCGCGACGCGGACCCCTTCCGCGCTTCGCTCGCGCTGACGCCGACCTACCTCGAATCGGAGGACGACGAGACGAACCTGATGGACATCGGGCTCGCGCTCGGGCGCCGCTTCCGCGGGCTCAAGCTGTGGGTGCTGTTCCGGTGCGTGGGGACGGACGACCTGGCCGAGACCATGCGCCGGCACATAGCGATGGCCGAAGCGGCCGCGGCCCGGCTCGTGGAGGGCGGCGTGTTCGAACTCGCGGCGCCGGTCTCCTTCAGCACCGTCTGCTTCCGGGCCGCGCGGGAGGGCGACGTGGCGGGCGAGGAGCGGTGGAACCGCGACATCCTCGCCCGGGTTAACGCCGGTGGACGCTCGTTTCTCTCGCACACCGAACTCGACGGACGTTATACTGTGCGGTTGTCCGTCGGGAGCGTTCACACGGAGGAGCGCCACCTCGACGAGGTGATCGAGGCGCTCCATCGGGCCGCCGCCGACCTCTCACCGGGAGAACCGGGTTGAACGCCAGATTTCGTTTCGAATCCTTCGCAGCCGTTGCCGGCCTGCTCTTCGGCATCGTCCTCGTGGCGGGTTGTGCGGCCGAAGCCGAGGCCGGGGGCACGCAGGAGCGCTCCATCGTACCGCCCGACGCCCAGGTGGCGCGCGAGCGCGCGGACCGCAGCCGCATCAAGGGGGAGGAAGGAGCGCCCGTGAGGGTGGTGGAGATCTCCGACTTCCAGTGCCCCTACTGCCGGCAATTCCACGAGCAGACGCTGACGAAGATCGACAGCGCCTACATCTCCGAGGGCAAGGTCAGCTACCTGTGGATCGCCTACGCGAATCCGGGGCATCCGGAGGCCTTCGTGTCCACCGAGGCGGCCTATTGCGCGGGGGCCACGGGCAAGTTCTGGCCCATGCACGACCTCCTGTTCGAGCGCCAGGACGAGTGGAGCGGTGCGGCGGATCCCTACGCGCTCTTCGTCGGATACGCGGAGGAGATCGACATCGACCCCGAGTCGTTCGGCTCCTGCGTCCGGAACAGCACGCTCGCCCCGCTCGTGCTCCGCGACTACACCAGCGTCACGCAGGCCGGGATCTCGAGTACGCCCTACTTCATCCTTGGCGACAGCGTGGCCCTTCGAGGCGCCGCCGATTTCGGCACCTTTTCCTCGGCGATCGACACCCTGCTCGTCCTGAGAGGTGGCGCCACCCCTCCCCAGTAACCCCGATGGTGCGGTAGCCGCTTACCCTCAAATCGGGTGTGATTCACCAGAATTGGGGGTCCCTGCACGCGAACGCGGACGTAACACGGAAGATCCGTACAGGACAGCGCGCGGCTGACGAGCGCAAGCTGGCGACGGTGCGTCCCTCGATGGCTTCGGCGCGGCGAACCGCGACCCCTGACCTCCGTCCAGCGGGGCTGCGATTCGCGGTTGCCGCGCAGATTGATCTCGACTGCGGGGGCGGCGGCACGAGAGCGGCGAAGCCCGCCGATGCCCGGATCGTTAGGCACGGCCCACAAAAGCTTCGTTTGCAGAGAGATAAGCTTCACATCCGTTCACCTAAAATAGGGGGGTAACCCCCCTAAATTGGGGAGTAGTCACGTAGGGGACGCACTCGTAACAATCGTTGATGGCGACGCACGACGCCGACGACCGGGTTACGAGGGCGACTCATACGCAGATGACATCCCGAGGGGATCCGTACGATCGCATCGTGGCATTGTTGAATGAGGCCACGTTCGACGAAGCGCGGTGGGCCGAGGTCCATCGGATGATCGGCGACATCAATCGCATGAGGGGCAGCGCCCTGACGCTCTATGACGCAAAGGGGGCCGATCCCACGGTCTTCCTTAACGAGATCTACCTCTTCGGACAGCGCCGCAAGGACTGGGAGTACCGGTATTTCACCGATTACTGGGCCGGAGACGAACGTGTCCCACGCATCGCACAACTGGAGCACGGGCGCCCGGTACCCATTGGAGATCTGTACACGGACGCGGAGAAGCGGACGTCGCGCTCCTGGAACGAAGCGCTGGTCGACACCAATGCGCAGAACGGCCTCAGCATGCGGCTGGACGGCTCCAATGGTCTGGGCGCCGTATGGGAACTTTGCGATTCCACCGAGCGGGGTGGGTGGAGTTCCGACCAGATCCGGCTGATCCGCCGACTCCAGCCCCACATTCACCAGTCCGCGATCCTGCGCCACGCGCTGATCGAGGCCGGGGCGGCGGGCATGTCCGCGACCGGTCTCCTCGCCAGCCCGCGTGTCGGGATCATCCATCTCGACCGGCGCGGCCGGATCATGACGGCGAACGACCGGGCACTGCAGACCTTGCGGAAGGGCGATGGCCTGATGGACTGGGATGGGTTCCTGCATGCCCGAACGCCGGAGGAGGACGCCGAAATGACCCGCCTGCTGTCGCTCGCCTTGCGGCCCTGGGGAGTGCAGGGCTCCGCCGGCTCCATGGCGATCACGCAGTCCTCTTCTCGCCCGGAACGGTTGGCTCTGCACATCTCACCGGTGGGCGATGACTACCCGCACTTCAGAACGCGCAGGCTCGGCGCCGTCGTCCTCCTCCTGGATCCCACCAGCCGGGCCCGGATCGATGCGGTTCATGTGGCGAAGGCCCTGGACCTTACGCGGACGGAGAGCGAACTGGCTGTGGCGCTTGCGAACGGACGGACGGTGAAGGACCTGGCGCAGATGATCGGTCGCACTGAAGCGACCGTTCGGTGGCACCTGAAGCAGCTTTATCGCAAACAGGGCATCTCGCGGCAGGTGGACCTGGTACGGAGGGTTCTGTCCCTCGAGAGCTTCGGCACGACGCCCCGCGACCCCTAGCTCTGCCAGCCGCCGCCGAGGCGGCACGTCGCGCCCGAGGAGCGTGAGCGACCCCCGCATGCCCGAGCCGGAGGCCGTGCGCTTCTGGGAACGGATGGACGCAAGGATCGCGGAGTACGGGGGGTGCGCAAACATTGAGCCTCCGCGCAGGCAGGGGCCGGCGCTCCCGAAGCGGGAGTTGGCCGGCGTCAGATCGAGCCGACCGAGTCACGCCGCCACGTCGGCTCGGTGAGGCGCCCGCACGAACGGAACGAACGTGAGGTCGAAGGCAGACATCGCCTCCGACTCGAACCCTCGCGCGGCCCGTCTCTGGGATCTCGACGTTTGCCGACTTGTTGAGCGCTCCTTCGGTGTCAGGCAGCTCGGTGGGAATAGGACGACGCACGTCCGCCCGGGAAGGGCCCCTGGAACTGGAAAACCACCAGTATCCGAAAAGATGTTGGGCGAGTCATTCGTCCTCCTCTCTCGATGCCGAAGAGATGTCTCGTCGGCCTGACATGATAACCGGTCACGTGCGATTCCCGGGCAATGGATCGCGATATTCCAACAATATTTCGGCGATAGTTGGATTGCCCGTTTCAAGACGGGCCGGCCGGGCCACCAATGGCGCCGGCGCCGATGGGCTGGATCGGGTGGGCGGCCACCGAGGCGGCTCCCGGGTCGCTCCGGGGAGTCGGCGGGTCAGTCGGGCGGGTCGGCGAAGCCGTCCAGCGACAGCACCCGGCGCACCAGGTCCACCTGTCGGGAGATGCCCTGTTTGCGGAAGATCTGCTTCAGGTGCCAGCGAACGGTCTCCTCGGTGCGCCCGGTGGCCCGGGCGACGTCGCGCAGGGTCCGGCCGGAGGCCAGCGCCACCGCCAGCCGACCCTCCGCGGGCGTGAGGCCCAGGATCACAGCCACCTGTGCCGGATCGAGCGACGCCGGGCCGCCCGGATCCGCGATGAGGACGACCGCGCCGATCCTGCGCGTTCTGAAGTGCGGATACTCATCGCCCACGGGGGTGATGTGCAGCGCAAACGGCGTCGCGGAGGAGGAGCGGGTGACCCTCATCGACCCTGCGGAGCCCCGCTCGCCGAACGGAGGCAGGGCGCGCGCCAGCAGGCGAGACAGCTCGGCGTTCTCGGCCGGCAGCCGGGTACCCGGGAACCCGTCGAAATCCCTCAGGCCGTCCCCTTGCCGCAGGATCTCCGACGCGCGGTCGTTGGCCGTCATGATCCGGCCGCGCCGGTCGACATGGATGACCCCGTAACGCCGGCTGGTGAGGAGTTCGGTGGTCGATGGAGCCGTCACCTCGGCCTCGGCAAGCGCCTGGCGCATGATCGCCATCTGGCGGACGTGCGGACGGAGCCGCTGAATCAACCGGATCTGATCGGAAGTCCAGCCCCCCCGCTCGCTGGAATCGCAGATCAACCAGCCGACGTTCAGGCCGTCGGGACCATCCATCCTGAGGCAGAGGCCGTTCTGCGCCCTCATTCCGCCCAGCGCCTCGTTGTACGCGGGCGAAGTCTTCTTCTCTTCGTCCGTGTAGAGATCCCCCGCGGGTGTGATGACTCCGTGCTCGAGCCGAGCCCAGCGCCCGATGCCCTCATCTTCCGGCCAGTATTCGGCGTAGTACCGGCGCTCCAGGTCCTCGCGGCGCTGTCCGTCGAGGCAGATCCGCGCCAGCAGGATGGCCCCGTCCGCCCGAGACCGTCCCTCGCCAACCCCCAGCGAACTGCCGCCCATGCGGTTGACTTCGCCAAGCAGTCGTTCCGCTTCCTGCCACCGCGCGTCGTCCAGCGCGGCGTCCTGTATCAGCGCCCGGAGGCGCTCGTAGGTCTCCTGAGAGTACGTCATCGGCCTCGCGTCCTCCGCTCCGCCCCCTCTGCCTCATGGCCGGCCGTCCGCCGCCGACCCCCGAGCAACCCCGCCAACTTGGCGGGACACGAGCCCCCGCTGAACCCCCCATTTGGGGGGGGCGCATGGAGGCCCGGGGCGCACCTTCAGGTTACGGACCGCCGAGGCGGATTCGGGGTCTTTCGAGCGGTTCGGCGATGCCGGTTCCCTCGCCGATGCGGTAGGCGCGGTCGAGGGTGAGCCCGGTGAGCCGGTCCACGGCGCCCGAGCCCGGCCAGCGGATCTCGACGGACTCGATGCGAGTCGCCCGGCCGAGGCCGATCTCCTGGCGGAGCGGGTTCGAGCCGAAGCTGCCGCCCGTGCCGGCCCGGCGGTGGATCTCTCTCGTCCCTTCCGGTCGCTCGACCGTCACGGTGATGCGGGCGCCGATCCCGGGGCGGTTCGCCCGTTCGCCCACCAGCGTGAGCGCGATCCAGCGGTGGTCGAACCCCGGGTTCTCGTACAGGGCGTTGGGCGACAGGTCTCCCTCCATGGCGCCGCCGAGCTGGATGTGGACATCGGTGTCTCCGTCGTTGTCGATGTCCACGAAGGAAACGGCGTGTCCCTTGTGCAGGCTCCCGAACCCACCCGCGCCGGTGATCTCCTCGAAGCGGCCGCCGAGATTGCGGAACAGCCGGTTCGGCATCAACTGCCGGAGGTCGGGATCGCCCGTCCCGACGAGGAAGTCGAGCCAGCCGTCGCCGTCGAGGTCGCCGTAGTTCGACCCCATCGCGTACATGATCCGGTCGACACCCTGCGCGACGGTGACATCGGCGAAGGTGCCGTCCCCCAGGTTCCGGTACAGGCGAGGGAGGGCGGCGGAGTGCGGTTCGCCGGTCATCTCGCGCACGAGGTCGGCGGTCTGCGCGGCGTAGCCCGCGACGTAGATGTCGAGCCAGCCGTCGTTGTCGAAGTCCCAGAACCAGGTCGGGAAGCTGGCCGGCGGTTCCTCGACGCCGGCCTGATCCGTCACATCCTCGAAGGCCCAGCCGCCGTCCTCCGTGGGACCCAGGTTCCGGTACAGGCGGTTGGAGGCGTGGAGGATCGACAGGTACAGGTCCGGGCGGCCGTCGTTGTCGTAGTCCCCCCAGGTGACGCCCTTCACGAAGTCCGTCACGTCGAGGCCGACGGCCGCGGCGACCTCTTCGAAGGTGCCGTCGCCGCGGTTCCGGTAGAGTTCGCTGCGGTGGGCCAGGCTGTCCCTCGACTCGTTTCCGATGAAGAGATCGAGCCAGCCGTCGCCGTCGAAGTCGGCCCACGAGCCCGTCTGCGTGGGGTGCTCGGAGTAGAGTCCGGCCTCCCGCGTCACGTCGGCGAAGACGCCGCCGTCGTTGCGCAGGAGGGAGTTGGGCAGGGGCTGGACGAGCCAGCCGCCGCGGAGGACGAAGACGTCCGCGTCGCCGTCGTTGTCGTAGTCGGCGTGGATGAGGTTGAGCCCCCCCAGGAGACCCTGGAGCCCCGCCTCCGCCGTCCGGTCGACGAAGCGGCCCGCGCCATCGCTCTCGAAGTAGCGGAGTGGATGGAGCAGGCCGCGGGAGGACGTCATCACGTCCGGCAGGCCGTCGCCGTTGAGGTCGTCGACGATGGCGCCGCCGGAGAGGGAGACCGCGTCCAGGCCGGCCCGCGTGGCCACGTCCTCGAAGCGGGGGAACTCCCCGGCCCCACCCACGGCCGCCGCCTCGATCCGGTACTCGGACGGGACGCTGTCGGGCCACGTGCCGGCGGCCATGGCGGCGAGGTTCAGAACCCAGCGCGCGCGCAGGTCCTCCGGGCGCAACTGCAGGAGGGACCGGTGCCAGCCGATCGCCGCGTTGAGGGCGGCGCGCGCCGAATCGGAGACGGGCCCGGTGACGGGGGCGGAGGCGGCCGGCGGCACGGCGGGCCAGCACGGGGAGCGCTCCAGGGCCGGCTCGACGGTGCCCGCGGCGGGACCGGCGGCGGGGCATGCGACCTCGGCGCCGAGGCGCAGGAAGGCGATCCCGATGAGTTCCTCGATGGAACGGCGGAAGCCGGGGAAGGGCTCGGCGGGGGTTCCCTCCAGCGTCTGGTCGACGAAGATCAGCTGTTCGAGCGCGGGCTGGGTGTGCCCCGCATTCAGGAGTTCGCGCGCGGCGTTCGCGACGCGGACCAGCATCTCCGCGCCGTCCGGCGAGGGTGGCAGGTTCGTGAGGTAGCGGAGGCGCGCGGTGTTGAGCTGCTCGTCGAGCAGGGGGTCCGCCGAGTCGGCGAGCGCGAGCAGGCGGGCGGCCATCTCGACCGTCCCGTCCGAGGGGCCGGGGGGGCCGGCCGCCCGTTCTCCGCAGCCGATCGGCAGGGCCACGGCGAGCAGCGCGGCGCCGACCGGCCCCGCCGCCGTGGTGTGCCGGCCCCGCGTCCGGGCCGCCGCTCCGCCGACGCTCATGAGCCGTCGCCCAGTCTCAGCGTGACCTCCCGCGCCCCGGTCCCGGCCTCCGGCGCCCCGGCCTCCACCGGGAACGTCTCCTCGAGCCCGTCCGGCCAGCGAACCGTCAGGGCGCGGATGTCCGCCGCGCGCCCCAGCACCTGTACGAACCCGTTGAAGGACCAATACCCGCTCCCGAACTGTATCTCCCGCGCGGGACCCTCGCTTCCGTCGGCGTACCTCGGGCGCAGCCGCGCGCCGACCGCGCCGGAAGGCGCCCCGTCCGCAGATTCCCCGCCCGCCGACAGCCGAACGCGCAGCCCGGGCGCTCCGCCCCGCCCCTGCAAGATGAGGGTCTCGGCACCGTTCTGCCCGACGGCCAGGTCCCAGCGCCCATCGGCGTCGAAGTCGGCCACGGCGGCCGCGCGGGCGTCCCCGTACACCTCGACCCCGCTCTGCCGAGCGTCGAGGACCTCGAATCCGCCCGACCCATCGCCGAGCAGCACGGCTCCGCGCCCCGCGTCGTGGCGCCCGAGACCCTGCGGCGTCGCAAAATAGTTCTGCGCCAGGAAGAGATCCTCGCGTCCGTCACGGTCGAAGTCGGCCACGGCCACGCCGAAGGCAGGGGCGAGTTGAGCGGCGGCTGGCAGCGGGCGCGGCTCGAACCGACCGCCGACGTTGAGAAACACCGTGTGCAGCAGCGTGACGGCGCTGGCCCGGTAGAGTCCCGTGCGTCCCGTTCCGAGGAGGTCGTCGACGGAGCTTCCCGCGAAGGCCTCGAACGTCGGGGCCTCCCGCCGCAGGAAGGGGAGCGTCCTTCCGAGCGTGAGGTAGTCGCGCACGGGCCGCCGAACGCCGTCCGCCCCGGTCTCGAACTCGACGAGGTCGACGAGCCCGTTCCCGTCGAAGTCGGACGCGACCGCGCCGACGGGCCGCTCGGGGCTCGCGAAGCGGCCGGTGTTCGTGCCCCACGCCGTCACCGCGAGGTCCGGGAGGCCATCCGCGTTGAAGTCTCCCGTCGCGATGCCGTTCCAGCGGCCGGTGTGCGTGTCCAGACCCCAGGCCGCCGTCGCGTCGGTGAAGCGTCCCCCGTCGTTCTCCAACAGCCGCACGGGTCCCCACTCCAGCGCGATGAGGAGGTCGGGATCGCCGTCTCCGTCCACGTCGGAGAAGGCGGCCCCGGAGACGAGGCCGATCCCCCGCAGGGTCTCGGCGGCCCCCGCATCGACGACCCAGTCACGGCCCTCGGCCAGGAGCAGTCTCGAGTCGGCCGGCAGGGGGTAGGCGCCGGGGGTGGCGCGGGCGCCGGCGAACAGGTCGAGATCGCCGTCTCCGTCCACGTCGGCGGCCGTCAGGGGGCCCGTCGCGTGGCGGCTCGGCGGGACGGCCGGCGCGGGGCCCGCATCGAGGCGGGCGAGGGGCGGAATCGCGTCGAGGTCGGCCGGCGAGCGGGCTTCCCAGGCGCTGACGCCCGCGATGATGACCGGGCGATCCGCCGTGGGGAGCGCGATGATGGACGTGTGGTCGCCGACGGCGGGGGCGCCGATGGGCACGGGGTCCGTCAGTCGCCCGGCTTCGTTGACGGCAAGCTGGGCGCGGCCTCCCGCCCCCGCCCCGACGAGCAGGTCCGGGTCGCCGTCCGCATCCGCATCCACCCACGCCACGCCCGGGCCGCCGCGGGACAGCTCGAGCGGCGCGAGCGGCTGCCGGGCCAGCTCATCGAAGGCCGATTCGCCGTGCCGCCCGACGGGCTCCGCCTCCGCGAAGAGCGCCGCACCGCTCCCCGCGCCGGCCGTCCCGCCGAGCCGCCACGCGACGGGCCCCCTGACGGCCGCC
>VXMQ01000001.1 GCA_009841015.1 Candidatus Palauibacter denitrificans
CGGTGTCCACGTTCATGGGCATCACGCGCTCGCCCGGCGCCCACGGCTTCTGCCACGGCGCGGTGCCCTGCCTGATCTGCTCGATGATCGCGTCGGCGAACTTGCGGTGATATTCGTCGTGGTTCATCGCCCGTCCTCCTCTCCGCCGTGCGGATCGCTCGCGGCGTCCGCGATCTCGTCCTCGCTCCCGACCTCCTCGGGGAACAGGCCGTACTCCTCGGCCAGATGGGCCGGGACTTCGAGCGCCTCGCCGCCGTCGCGCGCGAGTTCGCGGTCGAAGTCCTCCAGCGTGTGGACCCGGATGGTCCGGTCGTCGCATGTCATGCGTTCACCTCCTTCGGTGGGTGGGTGTGGGTGCTTCTATCCGGTTGCGTCCCGGGCGCCTCTCCAGGCGGCGCGGTGATCCAGTGGCCGGTGGCCGCGTCGTAGCCGCATACCTCGAGCGCGTCCTCGACGAACCGCTGGCCTCCTTGGCGGGCCACGTGCAGGACGAGCGCGATCCCGTCGACGACGCCCCGGCAGGTGACCTCCCAGGGCAGCGCGTCGCCGGCCTGCATGGCGCAGCTCGCGAGCCGCGAGAGCGCGGAGCGCGCGTTGTTGGCGTGGATGGTCGTGAGCGAGCCGCCGTGTCCGGTGTTGAGCGCCTGCAAGAGGTCGGCGGCCTCGCCGCCCCGGACCTCGCCGACGACGATGTGGTCGGGCCGGTGGCGGAGCGCATGGCGCACCAGGTCGCGGATCTCGACGGACGTCTCGGAAAGAGTGGCTCCAGCCTCGAAACGGAGGCAGTTCGCCCGATCGATCCTGAGTTCGAGCGTGTCCTCGATGGCGACGATGCGCTCGTCTTCCGGCAGGAGTGCGATCAGCGCGTTCAAGAGCGTGGTCTTGCCCGAGCCCGTGCCGCCGGAGACCAGGATGTTCTGGCGGGACGCAAGCGTGCTCCGGGCGGCTTCGAGGATGTCTTCGGGCAGCGAGCCCAGGCGCACCAGGTCCTCGGCCGAGAACGCCCGGCCCCCGAACCGGCGGATGGTGATCGCGACCTCGGGGCTCGCGGGCGGCGTGCAGATGGCGACCCGCGACCCGTCCTCCAGCCTGGCGTCCAGGATCGGCCGCGCGGCGGGATCGAGCCCGAGCGGACGGGCGATGTGGATGGCGGCGCGGTGGAGCCAGGCGGCGGTGAGTTTGGGTGCCTCATGGGGCTCCAGCCTCCCCGCCCGCTCGACCCAGACGTTCCCGGGTCCGTTGATCATGATCTCGGAGACGGACGCGTCTTCGAGCAGACCCTCCAGACCCGGCAGGAACGGGGTCAGGTGGCCGACGCCGCTCGCGCGCTTCATATCCGGCCCTCCTCGCGGAGCCGCCAGTAGCCCGTCTCCCTCGGCAGGTAGTGCGGCTTCAGATAGACGCGGCGGGCCGGAAGCGACTCCACGCCGTCGTAGGGCAGGCATATGGCCTGGTAGTTGGCGAGGAGCGCGAACTCGCGCGGCGTGAACACCGGCTCGCGGGATCGGCGGAACGATTTGCTCGCGCCGATGGTGCCGCGCCCGCCTCCGGCGCGGCCGGACAGGAGCGAGAACTCGGGCCTGCCCGTGGTCTCGGTGAACGTGTAGGAGGTCCGCGTCCTCATGACGGACCCGCACATCTCGGACGCGATCTTGGCCGACGCCTCGTCGGACAGCGACAGGAAGATCCGGGTGCGGAGCGTCTGGACGAGCGTGCGCCACGCCTCACCCGAGGGAAGCACGGAGCGGAGCGAGGAGAGCGACTGCGTGGCGACGATGGGGATGCAGCGGCACTGCCGCGTGAGCGCGAAGGCCTTCTCGTCGCCGGAAGGATCGTCCTGGCCGACGGTCGCGAACGCCTGGTACTCGTCGCAGATGAACACGGCGGGCCGCATGTAGCGATCCGGGCGGCGCGCGGCCTCGGCAGGCCGCCGGAGCAGCGCCTGCATCCACGCGCTCTTGAGGAAAACGCCGATGGCGCGGGCAAGCGCAGGGTTGGCCCCGGCGGGCATGTTGAGCGCCAGCACCTTGCCGCCCTCGATGAGCTCGGAGAGCGGCGGCAGCCTGCGCCGGAGTCCCGGCAGGGCATGGCCGGGGGTGTCGGCATCGCCGTGCTCGGGAGACGCGGCTTCCTCCGGCGGCGGCGGGCAGAACACGCCCGCCACGTCCGGCTGGTCGAAGAGCGAGAGGAAGACTGAGATCCCCTCGACGATCGAGGTGCGGAGCTTGGCGTCGAGCGTCGACCAGTCCTTGTCGTACCACCGCTCGATGGCCTCGACCCGCTCCCGGTACTCGCCGCCGGCACCTCCTCCGGCCGTCTCCACCGCGTAGGTGACTTCGAGCTTCGCCAGCTGTGCCCGCAGTTTGTCGTCCAGCCGCGAGCGCACCCGGTCGGTGCCGACCGGCTCCCAGTCCCACTTCTTGAGCGCATCGGCGTGGGCGATCATGTCGTCGTCGCCGATGACGGCGTCGACCGGGGACACCTGATCCGCCAGCTCCAGAGCCTCGCGGATCTTCCGGGCCAAGAGCTCCGCGTCCACCGTGCAGCGGTAGATGTCCTGGAGGGTGACCCAGCCCCCCGGCAAGAGCCGGAACAGTTCAACGATCCAGCGCACGAGGTTGGTATAGGCTTGCTGCCAGAACGGTTCTCTGCTCTTGCCGAAGAGCTGGTTGATGAGGGATGCCACGCCGTACGCGAGCGAGTAGGAGTCGAGGAGCGGATCGTCGAGCGGGTTCCACTGGAACGACCCGCCGAGCCCGATCTCGAGGTAGTCGTCCGCGCGCCCGGCGTCTTCGAGGATGCCGCGTACCTGGTGGCAGAAATCTCCCTTGACTTCGAGCACGAGCGCGCCCGCGCGGCGGCCGGGATCGCCGGCTCGCCAAGAGAGGATCTGGCGGGCGAAGGGGTACATGCAGCCGCTGGTCTTGCCGGTGCCGACGGCGCCTACGATGAGCGTGCCGGTGTAGAGCCCTTTCTCGGGGATCACGAGCCACGACGGCCGCTCGCTTTCTTTCGGCACGGTCGGATGGTGCAGCTCGCCGATCACGAGCGAGGGCGCGTCGGCCTCGGGCGATACGGGCCACTCGGGCAGCCTTCCCCGCCGCCTGGGGCGGAAGAGCCCCTGGAACCAGACCCGCCAGACCGACAGCGCGAACGAACCCGAGAGCATGACGAGGACGGCGGGCCACGCGTGGTGCCAGGCACGAAGCGCGGCGTGCAGGCCCGGATCGTGGTGGGCGATCAGGTCGAGATACGGGTTCGCGCCCGGCGGCGGGAACGGCGCCTTGAGCGCTTGGCCGGCGGCGGCACCGAAGGCCGCACCGATGATGGCGAGGGTACCCGACTTCATCGGCCGAATACCCTTCCCGGAGGGACTGCTGGCTGGGAGCGACCCCGCAGCGGCGGGGGGATGGGGCTGTCCGGCTCCATCCTCCTCCGCGCCAATCGAGGCATGCCGAGATGGGGGGTCGCTCCCAGCCACGTCCAAGGAGCGCGGACCGGCGTCGGCGCTCCGCTGGACGTGGTGCAACCGCAAGCGCGCCAGCAACATCAACGCCCGGGGCGGTGTCCGGCCGAGCGGCGGTTGGGTGTCCGGCGACCCACAAAGTGAGCCGGACACGCAGGACTTGCCACCAACACCGGCATCCGGCGCTCAAAACACGTCCCCCGACAGACGGCTCGAACGCCACACCGTGAAGCCGTCGATCATCGCCTCGGAAGGCGCGTTAGGGAGCGCGGCACGGAGTTCCGCGAGCCGCGCCAGGCAGCCCCGGAGGCTGCCGTGCTCTTGGGTCACACTCTCGTCCCTGCCGCGGATGCCCTGTTCGATCCGCTCGATCTCGCGGCGGATCTCACGGCCGGTCGCGGACGCCGCCGGGCGGCCGGTGGGCCGGGCCGGGTCGGTCCAGTTGGCCAGAACCTTCTCTGCCCGGTCGAATTCCCCGTCGCCCAAGACGACTGCGACGGCCTCGACCGGGCGGCCCCGGTCCCTCAGCGCGCCCCACAGTTCCCGGTGGGCACGGCCCCACGCATGGAGACCCGTGGCCGTGTCGTGGCCCGGATCGGCGTAGACGAACACCGCACCCCCGGCGTCGAGCGCGACGGGCAGCTTGAGGGGGAAATGGCGGCGCGTATTGCCGCCGCCGCCCCGGTACACGCGCACGGGCAGGATTTCGCGATCTAGCCCAAGCGCCTCGAACGCGGCGACCTTCTCGGGCTCGGTCGGGAGCCATGCCTGGTCGGCGTGGCCCATCACGTAATCGAGCGAGAGCAAGCGGCGGAGGAGCACCGGGACGGAGGCGATCCGGCGGTGGCGGATGTCCTCGGCCCCGAGCGCCCGGTAGACCGCCCGCGCGTAGATCCGGCAGACCCTGCGGCCCGCAAGCGGGTCGCTGGACGCCAGCCTCCGGTCCGACATGTCCCGGATGAACCGGCGGGCGCTGCGGCGGTGGATCCCGAGCCAGTCGGAGATCTGGTCACGGGTGAACACGCCGCTGTGTAGGCAGGCGAGCGCGATCCACTCGGCCTCGCGGCCCGTCCAGCCGAACGCTTCGAGCGCCTTCTCGCGGCCCTTCAGATGCGCGATCACGGCGACTCCCCGGTCACGAGCGCCAGGTCGGCCCGCATGTAGGTGACGAGGAGCCCCATCGGGTTGTGGACGACCAGCTCGGGCGGGACCGAGTCCAGGAACTCGAACCGGAGCGTGAGCGACCATCGTTCGCGCCGGATCTCCTGTTCGCCCCTCAGATGCACGAGGTCGAAGTCCGCCGTCGCGCCGTGCGGCGGTTCAGGCGCGGGATGGATGCGGAGGACGACTTGCTCGACTTCGAGTTCCGCCTCGGCGGTTCCGGCCGCCGTGGCCGCGACCTCGGCGCCGTCCCTCTGGAACGCGGCGTTTGCCAGGTCCGTCGAGAGGAACCGGAGGCTCCGGGTCCAGTGCTCCTGCACCGTGGCCCGGCGGCGCGAGTGGAAGTCGTGGACGAACCGGTTCAAGAAGTATTTCGTCGTGGGATCGAGCGGATCGGCCTGCGCGGTCGCGGCCTCGTAGGCCAGCGCCTCTGCGCGGCCCACCTCGTCGACCCGGATCACGATGGGCTTGGGCGGCTCGCCGCCGGCGATCTTGAGCAGGACGAAGACGCCCAGCACGATGCTCGCGGACAGGAAGATCAGGATCGTCCTCAGCTTCCGGTTCGCTTGGACTGCCTCGCCCCAGATCTCGGCGTACTCGCGGCCCGCGTCGCCATCTCCGTTCATTCGCGCTCTCTTCATTCCTGGCATCTCCTCGGGCCTCAGACGGGCTTGACGGGGGCGGCGGCTTTGCTGGCCCCCTGCATGACGAGCGCGACGAACCCGGACCCGGCGGAGCCGGAGCCGGAGACGA
>VXMQ01000054.1 GCA_009841015.1 Candidatus Palauibacter denitrificans
GACGTCGAACCAGTAGACGCCCCGGTGCCCCAGGCACACGCGCGCGGGTCCGAACGGCTCGGGGATGATCGCGTACCGGGTGTCGTCGCTGGAGATGATCCCCGCCTCGCACAGGTGCGCGACGCCGGCGAAGCCGCCGCTCTCCTCGTCGACAGTGGCGCTGATGTCCACGGCCCCGGCGAGTTCGACCCCGGCCCGCCGCAACGCCTCGACCGCGAACACCGCGGCGGCGATCCCCGACTTCATGTCCGACGCCCCCCGCCCGTAGATCCGCCCTTCGCGCACCGTGCCCGCGAACGGGTCGACCGTCCACTCCTCCCCCGGCGGGACCACGTCGAAATGGCCGTTCAGGTGAAGCCGCGGGCGTCCCGGACGGGCGTCCCCACGCCCCACCACGTTCACCCGCGGGTGTTCGGCGGTGTGCTCCGGTCGCCCCTCCGCCTCCACGTACTCGACCGCCAGGCCCGCTGCCTCCAGCCGCCGCCCGATCAGTCCGGCGCACTCCCGGTAGCAATCCCCCGGGGGATTCACCGTGGGGACCTGGATCATCTCCGCCGTAAAGGCCACGATCTCGTCGCGCGCGGCCTCCACCTCGGCGAGGACGCGGTCCGCCCGGCGAAGGCCGGTCGGCGGGTCGGCAGGGTGCATGCGGATCTCCCGGGCCCAGGGGACGCACAGGGGACGCGCGGGCCGAGTTGCCCGGCGCGTGCGGCCCCTACATTGTGTCGCGCCTTACACCACACGAAACCCCGCACACAACACGAAACCCTGCCCGAGAATCTCCCATGACCAACATGTTCAGCCTCGAAGGACGCACGGCCGCGGTCGTCGGAGGCGGCTCCGGCATCGGCGAAGCCGTCGCGATCGGGTGTGCGGAGGCGGGCGCGCACGTGTCCTGCCTCGACATCGACGCGGACGCCGCCGCCGACACCGCGGCGACCATCCGCGCGGCGGGAGGCCAAGCGGCCTCCCTCCACCTCGACATCATGGACGGCGCGGCCGTCGCTGGCACGTTCGAGGGTATCGCGGCGGCCCGCGGGTCCCTCGACGTCGTCGTCTGCACCCCCGGCGTGAACGTGCGCAAGCCCCTCCTCGACTACACCGACGAGGAGATCGACCGCGTGCTGGGCCTCAACCTCAAGGGCGGCGCGCACGTCATCCAGGCCGCGGGACGGATCATGACCGCGCAGGGATCCGGGTCCATCATCCTCTTCAGTTCGATCCGGTCGGTGGTGGTCGAGCCGGGGCAGAGCATGTACGCCGCCACCAAGGCGGGGATCGTGCAGATGGTGCGCACCGCCGCGGCCGAACTCGGGCCCCGCGGAGTGCGGGTCAACGCGGTGGCGCCCGGCGTCATCGACACGCCGCTCACCGCCCCGATCAAGGACAAACCGGACTGGTACGGCGCCTACGCCGCGCGCAACATCATGAACCGCTGGGGGAGCGCCGCGGAGATGGCCGGCCCCACCGTCTTCCTCGCCTCGGACGCCGCGAGCTACGTGACTGGCACCGTCCTGTTCGCCGACGGCGGCTGGACCGCCATCGACGGGAGGTACACGCCACCCTCAGGTTGACTCCGCGCGAGACCTTCTTCCGGGAGAGAGAACATGGACGACGCCAACCCAGCGGCCGGCGACGCGACGGGCCCCGACGCCGGCTTCCAGGACCTGACCGCGCTCGCGAAGTGGACCCGGATCTTTCTCTATGCAGGCATCGCACTGGCGCTCGTGTCGGTATGGGAGCTTGCCGGCGGCCCGCAGATGGGGGGAAGTGGGGAACCACCGGAAGGCTGGACCCTCGTCGCGGTCATCCGACTCCTGGCAGGAACCGCGGTCGGGCTCGGCACCGCGATCCTCGTGCTCTCCTGGATCTATCGCGCCAACGACAACGCCAGGCAACTGGGCGCGGCCGAGATGCGCTTCACGCCGGGATGGGCGGTCGGCTGGTATTTCATCCCGATCGCGTGGTTCTGGAAGCCGTATCAGGCCATGACCGAGATCTGGCGCGCTTCCGTGAACCCGTCCGACTGGCGCGCGACACCGGTATCGCCCCTGCTGCGCTGGTGGTGGGGCCTGTGGATCGTGAACTCCTGGGGCCTGGACATCGTGGACTTGGTGGCGAGCTACCGTCTGGACGAGGCGGGCACGGAGACCTTGGAGGCGGCCACGACGCTGGTCGGAAACGTGGTGGACATCCCGCTCGCGCTCGTCCTCGTGGCCATCATCACAGCCATCACCCAGCTCCAAACCGCACACCACCGCCGCCAAACCGGGCCTTGACCACTTCACATTCAATGGATGAGGGCAGCGAGGGATGAGAATCCATCTGACCAGCGTCGTTGTGAATGACCAGCAAAAGGCGCTTCGTTTCTACACGGACATCCTCGGCTTTCAGGTGAAGCACAACATCCCCATGGGGGAGTACGCCTGGATCACCGTGGTGTCCGAGGAAGATCCGGACGGGACGGAGTTGCTGCTCGAGCCCGATGCCCACGCGGCCGCCCGTTCATTCAAGACCGCGCTCATGGAGGACGGGATTCCGAGCGCCTCGTTCGCGGTGGATGATGTCGAGGCCGAGCACGAGCGTCTCGTGGCGAAGGGCGTGAAGTTCGTTCAGCCGCCGAAGGACCTGGGGACCGTCATCACCGCCGTTTTCGACGACACCTGCGGCAGCCTGATACAGATTCTGGAAGAGAAACAGCAGGGAGGAACATGATGCTCAGGAACATCCTCGCCGCCATCGTCAGCTACATCGCGATCGTCGCCGTGCTCTTCGCACTCTCCTCGCTGCTGTGGCTGATGCTGGGCGCCTCGGGGGCCTTCCAGCCGGGTACGTGGGAGGTGGCCAGCGGCTGGATCCTCGGTTCCATCGCGATCGGGTTCGTGGGGGCGTACATCGGCGGGCGCGTCTGCGCGCGGGTGGCGCACGACGCCAAGGGCGCTCTGATTCTGATCGGCATCCTGGTCGTGCTCGGGGTGGTGTCGGCCCTGATGCCCGTGGAGGCGGCGACGGGACCGCGCCCCGACGACGTGGGGATGCTGGAAGCGACCATGAGCGCCAACCAGCCGACATGGCTGACCTGGCTCAACCCCGTGATCGGCGTCGTCGGCATCTGGCTCGGCTCCCGCAAACTCCGCGACTAGCGGCTCCTTCCGGGGCGGAGGTCGGTCAGACGGCAAGGAAGGCCCCTACCGGAAGCAGGGGCCTTCCCCGGTCCTGGAGAGACTTGGCCGCCTGCCCTATCCGCAACCAGCTGCGTAGATAGCACACGCCACGCAGGGGCCGGGGTTGAAGAGGCTGCAATGCGAGCAGACTTCGGCAAGAACATCGCATGCCGCGTTACCGGCCTCGTTGGGACCTTCCGGTCCCTGGGGAGGTCCAGGACGCGTTGAGCCCGAGCCCTCGTCACAATCCACCCCCGGCCTTCTTTCATCCTCAGGGGGGCACAACACGTCGCCGCCGCCCGATTCCTGAGCACAGACTGAGCCCGTACCCACTGGGACACCCGCTATCTCGGCGGGACCCGGTAGCGGGATGAGGGAGAGTAGGAGCAAGTACAGGGCGGCGAGGGATGCCAGCTTGAGTCTCTGCATGCTGCGGCCTCCTGCTTCGGCGTGGTGTCAATCCGTCTTCTGTTTGACGGTCTCTGCCTCCGAACATGAGGGTAAAGCCAAGCCTCGGAGGAAACAAACCGTTGCATGGGTGCGGCCTCCGGGGTCCGGCGGCGATACACGCCCAAGCTGCAGGCGCAGGTCGTGCCGGTCTTCCCGGGCGGGAGGACGCCCGGGCAGGCGGCCGATCACGACCATCGAATACGCCCTCCGACCGTCCGACAGTCCCCCGTACTCATACAATCGCCCCCTGTTTCTCTCCGAGACTTCGAAGACAGCTTCGTCTGGGACCTCCTCGCGGGGGCTGCTGAGCAGCGGGCACGCTTACGAGCGGACGTGGAAGTCACGGCGGGCTATCCCTCCCGGAGGGCGCGAAATGAACGGGTCGAGATGAGAGCGGTGTCGAGCGCGGGATCCTCCGGGCGGTCACGGTGACGCCGGCCTCGGCGACTCTCGTGTCGCTCGGGGAGACGGTCTCGTTCACGGCGTCGATCGTGGACCAGCACGGCCGGCCCTACGCGGGAACCGTGATGCCGGGCGCCTCGGGGGCCTTCCAGCCGGGTACGTGGGAGGTGGCCAGCGGCTGGATCCTCGGTTCCATCGCGATCGGGTTCGTGGGGGCGTACATCGGCGGGCGCGTCTGCGCGCGGGTGGCGCACGACGCCAAGGGCGCTCTGATTCTGATCGGCATCCTGGTCGTGCTCGGGGTGGTGTCGGCCCTGATGCCCGTGGAGGCGGCGACGGGACCGCGCCCCGACGACGTGGGGATGCTGGAAGCGACCATGAGCGCCAACCAGCCGACATGGCTGACCTGGCTCAACCCCGTGATCGGCGTCGTCGGCATCTGGCTCGGCTCCCGAAAGCTCCGCGAGTAGCCGACCCTTACGGGGCTGCCCAAGCCTCCGCTAGCGGCGGCCGTCGTCTCGGGTGAGGGGGCTGAGGTAGTCGCGGTTGCCGAGGCCGAGCTTTCGGAGGGCGATGCCGGTCATGCACTCGTCCACGATCTTCTTGGCGTTGAGCATGGTCGTGTAGCCCGGGTCGACGAGCGGATTGAGTTCGACCAGGTCGAAGCCCACCACGTTGTTCTCCGAGCAGAGCCCGCGGACCATGTAGAACACCTCGCGGGGCGTCAGTCCGCCCGGCACCGGCGTCCCCGTGCCCGAGGTGTAGGCCGGGTCCATGACGTCGATGTCGAAGGAGATGTGCAGGTACTCGGGGCCTTCGTTCGCCTGGTCGAGGACTTCCGTCATGACGTTCGTCCAGCCGTCCCGGTCGATCTCGGCCATCGTGTGGTACCGCATGTCGTTCGCCCGCATCCACTCGAAGCCCGACGGCCCCGGCCAACTGCCCCGCAACCCCACCTGGATGAAGTTCCGGCCGAGGATGTGGCCGTCATCGATGAGGCGGCGCACCGGCTGCGCGTGCGAGATCAGGTGGCCGTGCCGGGCGTCCCCCGCGTCGTAGTGCGCGTCGAAGTGGATGACGCCGACGTTCTCCTTCCCGTACACGTCCGCGAGTCCCGCCACGTTGGCGAACTCGATCGAGTGGTCGCCCCCGATGATCACGGGAATGGCGCCCGTCTCCGCGATCTCGCGCACCATCCGGCGGATCGGCGGCATGCTGCGCTCCACGCTCAGGTTGTCGATCGGCGCGTTGCCGTAATCGACCGCCGTGAGTTCGCTTCGCCACGAGATCATCGTCTCCATGCTGCCCACGCTGCGCCGCATGGCCCGGAGCGCGGTCGGCCCCTCACCCGCCCCGCGGTACCC
>VXMQ01000218.1 GCA_009841015.1 Candidatus Palauibacter denitrificans
TGATCTGCTCGATGATCGCGTCGGCGAACTTGCGGTGGTATTCGTCGTGGTTCATCCGTCCACCTCCTCGCCGATGGCGCGGTGAGGGTCGCCCCAGGCGGCCGCGATCTCGTCCTCGCTTCCCACGTCCTCGGGGAAGAGGCCGTACTCCTCGGCCAGGTAGGCCGGGACTTCGAGCGTGTCGCCCGCGTCGCGTGCGAGCTCGCGGTCGAAGTCCTCGAACGTCTCGATGGGGATGGTGCTGCCGTTCCAGCTCATGGGTTCACCTCCTTCGGTGTGGGTTTCTCTCTCCGGCCCGCTTCAGGCGGGCCGGTGATCCAGTGGCCGGTGGCCGCGTCGTAGCCGCCGACCTCGAGCGCGTCCTCGACGAACCGCCGCCCGCCGCGGCGGGCCACGTGCAGGACGAGCGCGATCCCGTCGACGACGCCCCGGCAGGTCACCTCCCAAGGCAGCGCGTCGCCGGCCTGCATGGCGCAGCTGGCGAGCCGCGAGAGCGCGGAGCGCGCGTTGTTGGCGTGGATGGTGGTGAGCGATCCGCCGTGCCCGGTGTTGAGGGCCTGCAGCAGGTCGGCTGCCTCGCCGCCCCTGACCTCGCCGACGACGATGTGGTCGGGCCGGTGCCGGAGCGCGTGCCGCACCAGATCGCGGATCTCAACGGGCGTCTCTGAGAGGGTGGCTCCGGCCTCGAAGCGGAGGCAGTTCGCCCGGTCGATCCTGAGTTCGAGCGTGTCCTCGATCGCGACGATGCGTTCGTCCTCGGGCAGCAGTTCGATCAGCGCGTTCAGCAGCGTGGTCTTGCCCGAGCCGGTGCCCCCGGAGACCAGGATGTTCTGGTGGGACGCGAGCGTGTTCCGGGCGGCTTCGAGGATGTCTTCGGGCAGCGAGCCCAGCCGCACCAGGTCTTCGGCCGAGAACGCACGGCCCCCGAACCGCCTTATAGTGATCGCGACCTCGGGACTCGCGGGCGGTGTGCAGATGGCGACCCGCGATCCGTCTTCGAGACGGGCGTCCAGGATCGGCCGAGCGGCCGGATCGAGCCCGAGCGGCCGGGCGATGTGGATGGCGGCCCGGTGGAGCCATGCGGCGGTAAGGGCCGGGGCGTCGTGAGGCTCCAGCCTTCCGGCCCGCTCGACCCAGACGTTGCCGGGTCCGTTGACCATGATCTCGGAGACCTCGGGGTCCCCGAGCAAGCCTTCCAGGCCCGGCAGAAACGGCGTGAGGTGGCCGACCCCGCTCGCGCGCTTCATATCCGGCCCTCCTCGCGGAGCCGCCAGTAGCCGGTCTCCCGGGGCAGGTAGTGGGGCTTGAGGTAGACGCGCGTGGCCGGGAGCGACTTGACGCCGTCGTAGGGGAGGCAGACGGCCTGGTAGTTGGCCAGGAGCCCGAACTCGCGCGGCGTGAACACGGGCTCCCTCTGTTGCCGGAACGACTTGCTCGCGCCGATGGTGCCGCGCCCGCCACCGGCGCGCCCGGACAGGAGCGAGAACTCGGGCCTGCCCGTCGTCTCGGTGAACGTGTAGGAGGCCTGCGTCTTCATGACGGAGCCGCACATCTCGGACGCGATCTTGGCCGACGCTTCGTCGGACAGCGACAGGAAGATCCGGGTGCGGAGCGTCTGGACGAGCGTGCGCCACGCCTCGCCCGAGGGAAGCACCGAGCGCAGCGAGGAGATCGACTGCGTGGCCACGACGGGCACGCACCGGCACTGCCGGGTCAGCGCGAAAGCCTTCTCGTCACCCGACGGGTCGTCCTGTCCGACGGTGGCGAACGCCTGGTACTCGTCGCAGATGAACACGGCGGGCCGCATGTAGCGTTCGGGCCGGCGCGCGGCCTCGGCGGGCCGACGCAATAGCGCCTGCATCCAGGCGTTCTTGAGCAGCACGCCGATGGCCCGGGCCAGCGCCGGATTCGCCCCGGCGGGCATGTTCAGCGCCAAGACCTTGCCGCCCTCGATCAGCTCGCTGAGCGGCGGCAGTCGGCGCCGGAGACCCGGCAGGGGTGTGGACGGCGCGTCCTCGTCCCGCTCTTCTTGTACGGACGGCGACTTGTCCTCCCCTGGCGGCGGCGGGCAGAACACGGCGGCGACGTCGGGCTGGTCGAAGAGAGACAGGAACACGCTGATGCCCTCGACGATCGAGGTGCGGAGCTTGGCGTCGAGCGCCATCCAGTCGTGCAGGTACCATCGTTCGATGGCCTGCACCTGCTCGGCGTACTCGCTTCCCGCGGCGCCTGAGACCGGCTCCGTCCGGTACTCGACCTTCAGTTCCTCAAGCCGCGCGGCGCGGTCCGGATCGAGACGGCACGCCACCCTGCCGGCGCCCGCCATTTCCCAGCCCCAGTCCTCCAGCGCCTGCCTGTGCGCGTTCAGATCCTTGGCGGCGATGACGGCCCGCATGGGGCACAGCCGCAGGGCGCGGGCCTTCGCCTCGCCGATCTTCTCGGCGAAGAGCTCGGCGTCCACCGTGCAGCGGTAGATGTCCTGGAGGGTGACCCAGCCCACTGGCAGGAGCCGGTGCAGCTCGACGATCCAGCGCACGAGGTTCGTATAGGCTTGCTGCCAGAACGGCTCGCGGGACTTGCCGAAGAGCTGGTTGATGAGAGAGGCCACGCCGTAGGCCATGGAGTAGGAGTCGAGCAGCGGATCGTCGAGCGGGTTCCATTGCAGCGAGCCGCCGAGCCCGATCTCGAGGTAGTCGTCCCCGCGCCCGGCGTCCTCGAGGATGCGGCGCACCTGGTGGCAGAAGTCCCCCTTGACTTCGAGCACGAGTGCGCCCGCGCGCCGCGCGGGATCATCGGCCTGCCAAGAGAGCAGCTGCCGCGCGAACGGGTACATGCAGGCGGTCGTCTTGCCGGTGCCGACGGCTCCGACGACGAGCATGCCCGTGTAGAGCCCCTTCTCGGGAATGACGAGCCAGGACGGCCGCACGCTTTCGGTGGCCACGGTCGGGTGGTGCAGTTCTCCGATCACGAGCGAGGGCGTCTCGTCCTCAGGAGAGGTGGGCCAGTCGGGTAGCTGCCCCTGCGCTCCGCGTCCCCGCCGCGGCTGGATCCAAACACGTGAGACGGAGAGCGCGATCGACCCGGCCAGGAACACGGCCACGCCGGGCGCGAGGAAGTGCCAGAGGTGGATCGCCCGGTGCAGGCCCGGATCGCGGTCGGCGATCAGGTCGAGGTAGGGGTTGCCGCCCGGGCCGGGGAACGGCGCGAGGAACGCTCGCCAGCCGAGCGCCATGAGCGCCACTCCGATGAGGACGAGCGTCCACGGCCTCAACGGTCCGACACCCTTCCCGGAGGGATCGATGCTGCGGGAGCGACCCAGGCGTGGCGGCGAGGGTGTGAAAACACGCTCGCCGCTGTGCCGTACCTAGCCTTCGGCGAGGGGGGTCGCTCCCGCCACGGCCGATGCGGCCCGTCCGGCAATGGGCCGGCGGGCCGCGAGGCCGTAAGACAACACCGCGCAAGCGGATAGGCGGAACGCCCGGCGTGAACCGCCGGGACGCTGTTTCGTGAAACGACCCCCCGCGTCGTTTTCACGGCGCGGTGCGGCATAACACGGCGGCCGGTCACCGGAACCGGACCCCGTTGAGGCGCGCGGTCCTCCAGGCGGCGCCGCGGTGGATCGATGCGCGCCCGGCCCCCTGCCGGCGCGCCTGCGCTTCGAGCTCGATGCTGCGTTTCAGGGCGGCCTGGAGCCCCCCGAACTCCTCGAGCACGTGGACCGCGCCCTGGACGATGGCGCGTTCGATGCGGGCGAGTTCCTCCCGGACGCCGGCCTCGGGCTCGCCGGGACCGGCGGGCTCGGCCCAGCCGCCGATCACGCGGCGGGCCCGATCGAGTTCGCGCGAGGTGCGGGCAACGGCCACGACCTCGACGGACAGGTCCAGCTTGGCGAGCGCGCGCCACAGGCGGTGGTGCGCCGTGCCCCAGGAGCGGAGCGCGGTCGCGGTGTCGTGGCCGGGATCGGCGTAGACGAACAGGGCGCGGGCGGAGTCGACCGCGACGGGCAGCTTCACGGGGAAATGGCGCCGGGTGTCCCCGGCGGCGCCCCGGTACACGCGCACGGGCAGGATCTTGCGATCCAGCCCGAGCGCCTCGAACGCCGCGACCTTCTCCTGCTCCGTCGGGAGCCACGGCAGATCCGCGTGTTCGATGACGTAGTCGAGCGAGAGCAGGCGGCGCATGAGCACCTCGGTCGAGGCGCCGCGCCGGTGGCGGATGTGCTCGGCGCCGAGCGCGCGGTAGACCGGGCGGCCGAAGATCCGGCAGACGCGGCCGATGCCGGCCAGCCCGGGCTCCGTCTCCTCGCTCGCGACGCGCCGCTCGATCAGCGAGAGCACGCCGCGCCGGACCTGTTCGGGATGCGAGTCCGCGAACCGCGCCCACTGCGCGCGCGTGAACACGCCGCTGTGCAGGCACACGAGCGCGATCCACTCGGCTTGTTTCCCCGCCCAGCCGAACACTTCCAGAGCCTTCTCGCGCCCCTTGAGATGCGCGATCATCGCTCGTCTCCGGTCACCAGCGCCCGGTCGGCCTGGAGGTAGGTGATGAGGATCCCCATCGGGTTGTGGACGACCAGCTCGGGCGGAACCCGTTCCAGGAACTCGAACCGGAGCGAGAGCGACCAGCGCTCGCGGAGGACCTCCTGCCCGCCCGCGAGATGCACGAGCTCGAAGTCGGCGGTCGCGCCGTGCGGCGGCTCGGGCGAAGGGTGGATGCGGAGCACGACCCGTTCGACCTGGCGCTCGGTCTCGGCGGTCCCGGCGGCCACGCCCGCGACCTCGTCGCCGTCGCGCGCGAACGCGGCGTTGGCGAGTTCGGTCGACAGGAACCGGAGGCTGCGGGTCCAGTGCTCCTCGACCGTGGCGCGGCGGCGCGAGTGGAAGTCGGCGACGAACCGGTTCAGGAAATACTTGGTGGTGGGGTCGAGCGGATCGGCCTGTGCGGTCGCGGCCTCGTAGGCCATCGCTTCGGCGCGGCCCACTTCGTCGACGCGCACGACGATCGGCTTGGGCGGCTCCGTGCCCGCGATCCGGAGCAGGACGAAGGCGCCGAGCACGCAGCTCGCCGACAGGAAGATCAGGATGGTCCTGAGCTTCCGGTTCGCCTGCACCGCATCGCCCCAGATCTCGGCGTACTCGCGCCCCGTGTCCTTGACTCCGTTCATTCGCGCTCTATTCATTCGCGGCATCTCCTCTGGCTTCAGACGGGCTTGACGGGGGCGGCGGCCTTGCTGGCGCCCTGCATGACGAGGGCGACGAACCCGGACCCGGCGGAGCCGGAGCCCGACACGAGCATCGAGGCGAGTTCGCCGACCTTGAGCCCGGCCATGAGGCCGGAGA
>VXMQ01000160.1 GCA_009841015.1 Candidatus Palauibacter denitrificans
AACCGAGTGGCTGGACAGAGCGGAAGACTCCTATATCGCGGGATTCGGCGCCGCGCGCGGAGAGAACCCCAATGAGACCGCGCTCGAAGCGCTCTATGAGAGCCGGAACGGGAGCCGCGAGGGGATCGAGGAGTACCTCGCGACGCTCGACGAGCGGGACCGGATCCGGCGCCGCGAGCGCATCCTCGAGTCGCGGGTGGAGGCGGCGGGGACGTATGAACCGTTCACGCTCGCGCGGCTGGACGGCGAGATGGTCGACTCGGCCGACCTCGAGGGGAAGATCGCCGTGCTGCACTTCTGGGGGACGTGGTGCGGCCCGTGCATCGTCGAGATGCCGGAATACCAGAAGTTCGACGAACGCTACCGCGACGACGCCGAGGTCGCCGTGCTCTCGATCAGCAACGACCGCACGAACGACGTGATCGAGGACTACCTGGCGAAGAACGACTTCGACTTCACCGTGCTCGTGGACGACGACTACGTGACGCGCGCGGGCGTGAGCGCCTGGCCGACGACCTGGTTCGTCGACCGCGAGGGCTACATCCAGTTCGTGAAGATCGGCACCGCGCTGAAGCTCGACGAAGAGTTCTCCTGGCGCGTCGAGGCCCTGCGCGAAGCCGACGGCACGCGCTGACGTCGCCGGCGGCGATGGTCCCTTACCAGCGGAAGGCGGTTCGGGCGGCCTCCGCGGCGAGGAGCGTTCGCAGGTGTCGGGCTGTGTCGAGGGGCAGGTAGGGGATGTCGACCTTGTGGGAGGCGGCCCCTGCTCCGGCCGTGTCCACCCGGAGGCTCGCCATGCGTCGCCAGCGGTCGATCGGGGACGCGCGCAGCGCCACGACCTGGATGCGGGTGTAGCGGGCGATGGTCGTGCGGCGCCACAGCCAGCCGCTTCGGAACCAGACCATGTCGTCCTTAAGCGCCCACCCGAGGCAGGCGACGTAGCGCCGCGCGTAGAACACGGCCCAGGCCAGAAAGGCGGCGTGGAAGGCCACGCCCCAGGCGCCGAGCGCGAAGTAGAGCGGCGCCGCGGCGATCGTGGCGACGAAGCACGTCCCCCTCACCACGCGCCGGAACGCGAGCGGAGATACGGGCTCCCAGCCAACCTCCGGGGCGTCCAGTTCCGGGATCACCTCGCGGAGGAACTCTCGCAGGCCTTCGCGCCGGAGGATGGGCGCGAGCCGGTGCCGGTGCGGGTCCGCGTTCCCCGGCTGCCCGGCCTGGCTGCCTCCGGCGGTCTGGACGCCGACCGCGACACGGCCCGCCCAGCGCTGCAGCGGTCCCTCGTGGATCGTCACCGTCTGGACGCGGCGAAGCGGGATCGTCGCGGCGACCTGCGTCAGCATGCCGAACGTGGCGCGCAGGCCCTCCTCGGACCGCACGACCCGGTAGTCGTGGAGGCGGACGAGCGTCCAGGCGACGGAGAGCAGGCGGGCAACGATCACGAAGGCAACGGCCAGCGCCGCAATGGCGGCCACGGTCGCCACGATGCCGGCCGCCACCACGTCCGCGGCCGCGCCCTCGACCGCGGGGCCCAGCCACGACTGCTCTCCGGCGACCCAGTCGGAGGCGCGCTCGAAGAGCCCCGTCTCCCACGCGAGGCCGAAGGCGGCCGCGATCAGCACCATGCCGCGGTTCTGGAGCAGACCGTGGAGCAGGAGTTCGCGCGCGGGAAGATGCAGCAGCGTGCGACCCTCCGGGGTACCGGCCGACGCGAGATCCGTCGCCGCTGGCTCCGGGAGTATGCCGGTCGCCGGCTCCCCGGCACTCGTCCCCGTCGCGGCGTCCGTCGTCTCTCCGGCAGCCGCCCCCTCCCCGGCGGCCTCCCGCTTTCCCTCGCGCACCCGCTCCCGCAGCGCTTCGAGGGCCGGGAGCGGGAGGACGGTCAGGGTCGCCTCGGGTTCCTGTCCCCCGCCCGTCTGGAGCTTGACCTCCACGACGCCCAGCACGCGGTGGAACACGCCCTGCACGGCGTCGAGGTTCTGGATCCGGGCGTAGGGGACGTGCCGCTCGCGCCGAAACAGGAGTCCGCTGCGGATCACGAGTTCCGCCTCCTCGTACCGATACCGGAACGTCAGGTAGCGAACCACGGCACCCACCACGAGGGGGATGAGTCCGATGAGGAGGACAGAACGCATCTCCACGACGCCCAGGAAGTTGGCCGAGGCGCCGCCGATGATCAGGGGGAGGATCGCCCGGCGGAGTTGACTTGCAAGCGAGAAGCCGACGGAGAGCGGGTGCAGCCGGTGCTCGATGGCCCCGGCGGGCACCGCCGCCTCAGACGGCATCGTCGCCCGCGGGCGGCAGGAGATGATCCCGGATGCGGAGCGCGGTTTCGTGCTCGAGTCCGTCGAGGGAGACCTTGGCGTGGTCGGTGCCCGCGGTGTAGATGCCGAGCGTCCCGAGGCCATACTTCCGCTCGAGCGGCCCCTGCGACACGTCGGTGTGCTGGACGCGTGAGCGCGCCACGCTGATGGCCTGCCGCCAGATCACGCCCTTGCGGATCTCGATCCCGTCCGGGTGCACCGCGTAGGACGCGTAGCGGTGGTGAAGGACGGGCCACCGGTACAGCCACCAGCCGAGCCCGCCCGTGATAACGGTCCAGACGCTCACGAGCCCCGCCACGACGCCGGGTGGCGGCCCGGCCGCGGCCCACAGCAGGCCGAACGCGACGCCGAGCGGGAGCGAGACGCAACCCGTGACGATACCGCCGATCGTGCGTTGCAGCGGGATCACCTTCGGATCGAGCGAACGGCGCACCCCGTCGGCGATGCCGTCTGCGGCCGGGTCCGCCGGGTCCACCGAGCCCGCCGTCTCCGCTGTCTCGGCCGCCGCGGCCGTTTCCGGCGTTTCCGGCGTTTCCGGCGTCTCGATGCTGTGCGTCGACTCGTTCATGTGGACAAGTTACGCTGATCGAAGGGTTTTCGTGTCGGCGCGCGGGGCCGGCGGGAACCGGCCGGCGATCCGATGGGAGGAAACCGTGAGCGCCGCGAAGTCACGCAGCGACGAAGAACTGCTCGCCGAGTGCACGGTCGAGACGTTCCGGGCCGGCGGTCCGGGCGGCCAGCACCAGAACAAGACGGAGTCGGCCGTCCGGCTCACGCACCGTCCCACCGGCATCGTCGTGACCGCACGCGAGTCCCGCAGCCAGCACCGCAACCGCGCCCGGGCCCTGGATCGGCTCCACGCCGCCCTCCGGGAGCGGGAGCACACGCCCAGGCCGCGCCGTCCGACGAAGCCCACCCGGGCCTCCGGGGAGGAACGACTGGAAAAGAAACGGCGCCGCTCCCTCACGAAGAGGCAGCGGCGCCGTCCCGAATCCGACGAGTAGCCGCTAGGTCGTCGTCGTGGTCACCCGCCGCGCCGGGCGGTTCCTATATTGCTCCCACAGGCTATCGTGCTTGTTGTCCAGGTCGGACGGCACGCCCTTGATGAACACCCACTCGATCCGGGTCGTGATCTCGAGCGGATCCCCATCCGTCACGATCAGGTTCCCGACCTTCCCGACCTCCAGAGATCCCAGGCGGTCGTCCACGCCCAGCACGCGCGCGGGGCCCAGCGTCACCGCTTCCAGCGCCGCCTCCTTCGAGAGACCCCACGAAACGGAGTTCGCGGCCTCGTAGGGAAGGGTCCGCGCGTCGGACGAGTTGAAGGTCGCGAACGCGATCTCGACTCCCGCGTCGCGCAGCACGCCGGGCAGCGTGTTCGGATCGTCGTACGCGGTGTCCTCGCCCTGCGGCAGCCGCTGTACAGGCCCCAGGATCACGGGGATGTTCTTCTCGGCCAGCGTGCCTGCGATCTCGCGCGCCCCGTTTCCGCCCGCGATGACGAGGTCCAGGTTCCACTTCTCGGCGAACTCGATGGCCGACTCGATCTCGCGCCACCCGTTCGCGCGCACGATGACCTTCATCCCCCGGTCGAGGACGCGCGACAGGTGTTCGAGCTGGATGTTGCGCGGCACGCGGCTCGATCCGGACGCCACCGCCTGCCGGTAGTGCTCCGCGGCGACGAACCACGAATCCATCTCCGCCACCTCCTCGTCAAAGCGCTCCTGCGCCCGACGGAAGGAACGGCCGCCCGCCGGGGGACCGAAACCGGCGAAGGCGCGGAACCCCGTCGAGAGCGTGGGCCAGCCGAGGACCATAGCCGCGGTCTTCTCGATCTCCATCTCCTCCACCGTCCAGCCGTCGAGGTGGACGAGCGTGGCCTGACCCTGGATGCCGGAGCCTCCGCCACCACCGAAGCGGCCGCCGCCGCCGGGCGCGACCATCGAGTGCGTGATCCCGTTCGCGCGCGCGACCGGAATGTGCTCGCTGGCGGGGTGGATGGCCGTGTGCGCGTTGAGATGCGGGTTCCAGCGCCCCAGCTCGCTCGCGTCGTTCGTCACCGCGACGGCGCCGACCTCCGTGAGCCCGAGCGAGCTGAACGAATCGATCATGCCGGGAAAGACGTGCTTCCCTTCCCCGTCGATGATCTCGGCGTCCGCCGGAATGTCGACGTCCGCTCCGACCGCGATGATGCGGCCATCCCGGATCACGATCGTCCCGCCCTCGATCACGCCGTCGGCCACCGTGTGAATCGTGGCCCCCTGCACCGCGAACGTGCCGCCGTCCTGCGCGACGGCCTGAGCCGGCAGGGCGAGTCCGACCGTCCCGAGGACTGCCGCCGCCGCGACTATGGACTTCACCGTGCGCGTCATCGTCCACCTCCTGACCGGTTGCCCGGCTCGCGCTCGTTATCCGGGTCGTCGTCCTCGTCGGCCTCGCCGAGCATCTCTCTCAACTCCGCCTTCTCGGCCGCGATCTCGGCCCGCATCGCCATGTCGGCGTCGATATCGAACACCACCTCGCCGTCGATATACGTCGTCCGGACCCTGGCGTAGGAGGAGAGCGGATAGTTCTCCCACAGGACGATGTCCGCGTCCTTCCCAGCCTCCAGCGAACCCACGCGGTCGTCGATCAGGAGCTGGATCGCCGGGTTGATCGTGACGGTGGCGAGGGCTTCGGCCTCGGTCAGGCCGCCCCACTTCATCGTCTTGGCGGCTTCCTGGTTGAGGTGCCGTCCCTCTTCTCCGCTGTCCGAGTTGATGGAGACGTTGACGCCGCGTTGCGTCATGATCGCCGCGTTGTGCGGGATCGCCTCGTAGGCCTCCATCTTGTACGCCCACCAGTCCGAGAACGTGGAGGCGTGGGCCCCGTGCTCCGCCATCTCGTCGGCAACGCGGTAGCCCTCCAGCACGTGCTGGAACACGTGGATGCGGAAGCCGAACTCCTCGGCCACCCGCATGAGCT
>VXMQ01000199.1 GCA_009841015.1 Candidatus Palauibacter denitrificans
CCCGTAACATGTTGTCATTACTGGATTATATGAACCTTCCCGAACATCTTGGGACGTTGTTGGATCTCAAATGGCGGTAAAGGTGACGGTGAGATCCGTGGACGCGGCCGTGACCGCGGAGATCCGCGATGAGGGCGTCGGGTTCGAGTTCGACGGCGTCACCGGCCTCACCAGCATGCGTGAACGGGCCGCGCTGGTCGGGGGTCACCTCGCCGTGGATACGGCGCCCGGGAAGGGCACCGCCATTCGGGTCACCGTGCCGGTTGCGGACCGGGACGAATGGAGGGGATTCGACCAGTGGTGAAGGTTCTCCTGGTGGATGACCACCCAGTGGTGCGCGCCGGCATGAAGGCGTTGCTCGAGACGACCGGGCGCGTGGATGTCGTGGGCGAGGCGACATCCGGGATGGAAGCCGTGGAGCAGGCCCGGGCACTGCAGCCGGACGTCGTCATCATGGACGTGGCGATGCCGGAGATGGATGGCGTCCAGACGACACGGCGCATCACGGCGCTCGCACCGGAAACGAAGGTGCTGGTTGTCACGATCCACGACGAGAACGAGTACCTCCTCCCGGCTCTCGACGCCGGCGCGGCGGGTTTTCTCAACAAGTCCGCCGCCGATACGGATCTCATCGGCGCCGTGGAAGCCATCGCGAGAGGGCATTCCTACCTGCCCCGCCAGGCGACCGCCGTGGTGGCGCGTAGCAAGATGCGGGACGCCGCGACCCGCGCATCGGGGACCGAACTGCTGTCGTCGCGCGAGCTTGCCGCGGTCAGGCTGTACGCGAGCGGCTTTTCGGCGCGGGAGACGGGCCGGGAAATGTCGATCAAGCCGAAGACCGTCGACGGCTACCTGGCCCGGGCCAAGGCCAAGCTGGGCTTGAGCACCCGCCGCGAAGTCGTGCGCTTCGCTCTGGAGGCCGGACTCCTGCGGACACCGGAGGAGCCCGGGAATCCTCGCCCCGTTGCGCCGTAACCCCGAGACCGGGCCGACTTTCGCGTTGCGATTCGCGGCGATTTCCCCCCCACGAATTAGGGTGTTTTTCCGCTATTACGCGGCGGTTGCATGGCCTACAAATGAATGGTTGAGCCGGTTCCCGTCCGTTCGGTCAACCATCTTCCCAAGGCCCGGAGCCATGTTGGCAAGACCTGAGACGTCCGTGGTGCCGCAGCGTAGCGTACTGTGGCGAGGCACCCTCGCCGGTTTGTTTCTCGGTGCCCTCTCCTGCGGCGGCGAGGACATGACCAGGCCGCTGCCGCCTCCCCCTCCCCCGCCGCCAACGGGGCCGACACCGGTGCGCGTGAAGATCACTCCGGGCGAGGCCACGGTCTTCGTCGGAGAGACGCTGCAACTGACGGCGGAAGCACTGAACCAGCTGTCCGAGCCCCTGCCCGGCGCCCGCGTGACGTGGACGAGCGCCGATCCGGCCGTCGCGACGGTCGACGAATCGGGGCTGGTGCGGGGACTCGGGGAGGGTCGCACGACGGTGACGGCGACGGCGGGACCGGTGTTGGCGGCGGTGCCGGTCGCCGTGGAGAGCATCGACCGCGCCACGCTCATGAGCCTCTTCGACGCGGCCGGAGGCAAGGACTGGATCCGAAAGGACAACTGGGCGGGCGACGGGCCGGTCGGAAGCTGGTTCGGCGTGGAGGCGAACGCGGACGCTCGCGTCACGGCCCTTCGCCTGAGCGCCAACGGTCTGGCCGGCCGGCTTCCGAGCAGTCTCGGCGAACTGGCGCTGCTCACGGAACTGCGAGTCGACGGAAACGCCGGCCTTGGCGGCGCCATCCCCGTGTCGCTGGCGCAACTCCCGGTCCGGGAACTCCACTACGGCGGCACGATGCTGTGTACGTCGGGGAACGAAGCGTTCCGGGCGTGGCTGGACGGCATCCCGGCGCGCACCGGGGCGTTCATTGAGTGCAAGGGCGACCGCGATAACCTCGAGGTGCTGTACGAGGCCATGGGCGGATCAAGCTGGAACCGCTCCACGAACTGGCTGACCGACAAGCCGCTCGGGCACTGGTTCGGCATCGCCACCGACTCGGCGGGGAATGTCACCGAGATCAACCTGAGGAGGAACGGTCTTTGGGGAGAGATCCCTCCCGAGATCGGGGACTTCCCGCACCTGGTGCGGCTGGGCCTGGACTACAACCACCTCGGCGGCGAGATCCCGCCGGAGGTCGGCAATCTCGTCGAGTTGCGACGGCTGGACCTCGACGGCAACAGCATCGGAGGTCGGATCCCGCCGGAAATCGGCAACCTGGCGAATCTGGAAGTCCTCTGGCTGGGCGCGGACAACCTCGGCGGCCCCATCCCGCCCGAACTGGGCAACCTGCGAAACCTCCGGGAACTCAACCTGTACGAAGCGCCGTTGGAGGGCTCGATTCCGGCGGAGTTCGGAGGACTGACGGAACTCCGAAAACTGCGCATTACCGACACGCCGATCGAGGGTTCCCTGCCCGAGGGCATTCCGGGGCTCGAGAATCTCGAAGTGATCCACCTTGCCGGCAACCGGCTGTCGGGTGTGCTCCCCGCCGGGCTCGGCCAACTCGGGAATCTGCGGGTACTCGACGTCTCCAACAATCAGATCGAGGGACCTCTGCCGGCCGAACTCGGCGGGCTCCGCGGGCTCCAGACGATTTCGGCGGGCGGCAACATGTTGTCCGGACCGCTGCCGCCGGAGCTCGGCGCCGCCGGCGCGCTGGTTCGGCTCTGGCTCCGGGGCAACCCCGGCCTGATGGGTCCGTTGCCCCTGGAGCTTACGGAACTCGACAGGCTGGAGGAACTGGTTGCGGACGAAACGGGGCTGTGCATGCCCCGGACGCCCGAGTTCCGCGATTGGGTGCTATCGACCGCGCTGTACAAGTGGCGTATCCGGCCGTGCGGGACCGAGGCGAACACCGAGGCCTACCTGACGCAGGCGACCCAGTCGTTCGACTACCCGGTGCCGCTCATTGCCGGAAAGAGCGCGCTCCTTCGGGTTTTCGTCACGGCCGAACGGGAGACGACGGAAACGATTCCTCCCGTTCGCGCCACGTTCTTCGTCGATGATGTCGAGACGCACGTGGCGAATATCCCGGCCGGTTCTTCGGCGATCCCGACCGAGGCGCAGGTGGGCGAACTCGAGCTGTCGGCCAATGCCGAGATCCCGGCGGAGGTCATTCAACCCGGGCTCGAAATGGTCGTCGAGGTGGACCCCGATGGAACCGTGGATGCGACGCTCGGCGTGTCGAAACGCATCCCCGAAGAGGGGCGGGCGCCGGTGGACGTGGAGGCCATGCCCACGCTGCACCTGACCCTGGTTCCGTTCGTCTCGACCTCGAACAACGATCGCGGCCCCGAGGAGATAGTGGCGGCGGCCAGCCCGGAGCACGAGCTGTTCTGGGAGACGAACCACTGGCTTCCGGTGGGCGCGTTCGAAATGTCGAAGCACGCGGCCGTGACGGTGGACACCGGCGATCTCCTCGCCATGCTGGACAACCTCGTACAGATCCGGGCGATGGAGGGGGGACGCGGGCACTGGCATGGTATCGCCTCCCCGAACCTCGGCGGCGGTACGGCGGGGGTAGCGTACCGGCCGATTGCCACCGATCACCCCCCGGAGTGGGGAAAATCCGCAGTGTCGATACCGGAGGCCTGGGTGATCGCCCACGAGATCGGGCACAACTTCTCTCTGCTGCACGCGCCGTGCGGCGGACCTGCACCTCCCAGCATAGATCCGGTATTCCCCTACGAAGGCGGGCGAACGGGCGTCTGGGGGTACGATCCGCGCGATGGCGGGTCGCTTGTACACCCCGGTCGCCGCGACCTGCTGAGCTACTGCGACCCTCAGTGGATCAGCGACTACTCGTTCACGACCGCGCTCCGCTGGCGGCTGAAGGACCCATTGGAGGTTCGGGCGGCCTCCGCGTCGGCAAGAACGCTCATCGTGTCCGGCGGCGCCGCCGCGGATGGGGCGCTGCACCTCGATCCCGCCTTCGTCGTCGCCGCGCCGCCGATCCTCCCTGGTTCCCCGGGCCCGTACGCGTTGACCGGACATCGAGCGGACGGAAGCGAGTTGTTCTCGTTCCGCTTCGACATGGCCGTGTCCGCGGACGGGGATGGACGCTCGGGGTTCGTCATGGCATTGCCGGTGCAGACCGCATGGGAGTCGGAGCTGGCAAGCCTCGTGCTCTCCGGGCCGGGCGGATCGGTCGAGATGCGGGAGGGGAGTGCGCCGCCGATGGCGGTCCTGCGCGATCCGGGGACGGGCGAGGTGAGGGCGATTTTCCGCGACCTGCCGGCAGGCCCCCTCGCCGGCAGCGCGGCCGAGGCGCGCGCCCCGGAGCCAGGGCTCGATGTGCTGGTGAGCACCGGGCTGCCTCGCGCGGAAGACTGGCGGCGCTGACCGGGGGCCGGCTGGAAGAATGGAGGATACCGAAGATGCGTGATCGAAAGATGGACGGAGTGCGGGGCATCCTCGTCGGCGGGTTCTGTGCCTTCGCCGCGGGCTGCGGCGAGGGAGTGACGCCGCCCGAGCCGCCGCCCGAGCCCCTCAACACGCCGCTCGCGGCGCACGAGGCCGTGGCGATGTTCGACGGGCTGGCGGCCGTCTTGCGCGACTCGACGGCGCCCGTCATGCGCATTGTCGGGGACACCGTGGTTTCCGGGTGTCCCCTCGCGGGACGCGTGACCCGCTGGACTCGCGCGACGGCAGAGCAGGTGGGGGACACGATCAGGTTCGCCATCGACCAGACAGCGGTACCCGACGGGTGCCGGCTCTCGCACGCCGGGCTCCAGTTCACCGTGGATGGTCCGCCGAGCGGTATCCGCGACCAGACGACGGCAAACCTGGTCACCGTCGCGAACGGGCTCGACTTCTTGATAACGGGCGAAATCGTGGGCACGCTGCGCGGCAGGCTGGACTGGCGGCTCGACCACCGGTTCGGGTCCTGCGACATCGACCTGACCCTCTCGGGCGGGGAAGACCTGAGCTCCGAGACCCAACTGTTTCTCGTCGGAACGCTGTGCGGCCATGAGGTCCGGCTCGAAGTCGAAAGTGAGCTGTTGTTGACCGAGCCTCCCGAGGCAATGCGGGCTCCACACTTCCACGGGTTCATGAACGGAGACAGGCGGCAGGGATGACCATGACCACGATAGTTCGTTCGCGGTGCCAGGCTTTGTCCCGTTCGACGGTCGTCCTTGCCGCTTGCGTGGCCATTTCCTCCTGTGGAGGAGATGCGGGGTCGGGGCCTGCG
>VXMQ01000167.1 GCA_009841015.1 Candidatus Palauibacter denitrificans
CGAGGTCTTCTGGCGCTACGTCCTGAACGATTCCCTGCTCTGGATCGAGGACGTCTCGACCATGTCGCTGGCGGTCGTCGTGGCGGCGGCGGTGGCCTTCGGCGCGCGCGAGGGCTCCCACGTGTGCGTGAACCTGCTCGCGCGCCTCGCCGGCCGGCGCGTGACTCGGGTCACGGACGCCATCGCCCGGCTGCTCGGCGTGGGCGCGACCGCCGCCGCCGCGTACGCGCTGTTCGCGCACGGCAGTTGCGGCCTTCCCTGCGGCGCCGTCACCGGCAGCGTGTCGATCCCGCACCTCCCGTTCTACTACGCGCTCGGCGCGTCGCTCGCCGCCTACGGACTGCTGCTCCTGTCGCAACTCCTCCTGGGGTTCGCGACCTGGAACGCCGAAGACCCCAACGAGCCGGCCGAATGAGCGACCCGGCCGAATGATGGACGGGACCGGCATCGCCCTCGCGGGCTTTCTCGCCCTCTTCGTCCTGCTCTTCATCCGGGTGCCGGTGGGGCTGGCGATGCTCGTCGTGGGCGTGGGCGGCATCGCCGCGATCCGCCCGGGCGCCGTCACGGCCGTGCTGGCCGGCGAGACCTTCGCCGTGGCCTCCCGCTATCCCCTCACCATCCTGCCGCTGTTCATGCTGATGGGGAACCTGGCCGTCGTCTCCGGGATGAGTCGGGACCTGTACCGCGCGGCCCACAGTTGGCTGGGCCGCTTCCGGGGCAGCCTCGCGTCCGCGTCGATCGTCGCCTGCGCCGGCTTCTCGGCGCTCTCCGGCTCGTCGCTGGCCGCCGCGCTCACCATGGGCCGCGTGTCCCTGCCCGAGATGCGGCGGTTCAGGTACGACGACTCGCTCGCGACCGGGGCCATCGCCGCCGGCGGCACGCTCGGCTTTCTGATCCCGCCCTCGGCGGGCCTCGTCATCTACGGGATCGTCACCGAAGAGAGCATCGGCCGCCTGTTCATGGCCGGGGTCGTGCCCGGGATCGTGCTCACGCTGCTCTTCGTGCTCACCGTCTGGATCATCGTCCGTCGCGACCCGGACAAGGCGCCCCACGCCCGGACGCCCGTCTCGTGGCGGGAGCGTTTCCGGGCCACCGCGAGCGCCGCGTGGATCGTGGGCATCGTCGTCGTGACCATCGGCGGCATCTACGCGGGCGTCTTCTCCGCCATCGAGGCGGCCGGAGTCGGCGCCTGCCTGACGCTCGTCGCGGCCTGCGCGCGGCGGGCGCTGAACCGGAAGACGGTCGTCGAGGTCGTGAACGGCACGCTGAAGGCGAGCGGCACGGCCTTCCTGATCCTCTTCGGCGCGTTCGTGTTCAAGGTCTTCCTCGGACTCACCGGCATCGCGTTCGTCGCGGCGGAGTGGGTCGGCGAACAGGGCTATTCGGGCGCCCAGGTCGTCGTGCTCGTGCTGCTCATGTTCATCGTGCTCGGTACGTTCCTGGACGGGTTCGCGATGCTGGTGCTCACCGTGCCACTCGTTCAGCCGATCCTCGAGTCGCTGGGGGTGGACATGATCTGGTTCGGCGTGATGATCGTGGTCACGCTCGAGATGGGACTGATCTCGCCGCCCGTGGGGCTCAACATCTTCGTGGTGAAGGGGGTCGCGCCGGACGTGCCGGTGCGCACGATGTTCCGCGGCATCCTGCCGTTCTGGCTCGCGATGCTGGCGGCGCTGATCCTGATTGCCCTCTTCCCGCGCCTCGCCACGTTCCTGCCGAACGCGATGTACGGATGAGGATCCACGGATGAGCGCGGCCGGCGGCCTCCGATACGAGGTGGAGGACCGAGTTCCGGCGCCGGTCGCCCTGGGTCTCGGCCTGCAGCTCGCCGCGATGGGGATCAACGGGGCCGTGCTGATCCCGACGATCGTGTTCCAGGCGGGGGGCGCCGACGAACTCGTGCTGTGGGCGGTGTTCGCCTCCGTCCTCGCGTGCAGCGTCGCCACCATCCTCCAGGGCCGGCGCGTGGGGCGGATCGGGGCGGGGTACGCGCTGCCGCACGTCAGTTCGGCGATCTTCATCGGCGTGTGCGCGGAGGCGCTGATCCAGGGAGGACCGGGGCTGCTCGCTACACTGGTCGTCCTCTCGGCGCTCGCGCAGGCGGCGTTTTCCGCGCGGCTCTCGCTGCTGCACCGGGTGCTCACGCCCGTCATCACGGGGACGGTGGTCATGCTCCTGCCCGTCACGGTGATGCCGATCCTCTTCGGCATGCTCAACGAGTTGCCGCCGGGAGCCCCCGTGCCGGCCGGGCCGCTGAGCGCCGCCGTGACGATCGTCGCCACCCTCGGGATCGCGCTCCGGACGAGAGGGACGCTCCGCCTCTGGGCCCCCGCCATCGGCATCCTCGCCGGCTCCGTGACCGGGGCGGCCTTCGGCATCTACGACACCGGCCTCGTGGCCGACGCCGACTGGATCGGCTTCCCGGTCGGCGGGCCGCCCGCGCTGGACGTCGGCTTCGGCCCGGCATTCTGGGGATTGCTGCCCGCGTTCCTGTTCGTGGCGCTCGTCGGCACGACCAAGTCGGTCGCCGTCGCGGTCGCCGCCCAGCGCCTGTCGTGGCGCCGGCCGCGGGCGGTCGATTATCGCGCCGTGCAGCGCGCCGTGGCCGCGAAGGGCGCCGGGAACCTGCTCGCGGGCCTGGCCGGAACGATGCCGAACACGCTCAACGTGAACGCCGTGGCCGCCATCGAGGTCACGGGCGTCGCGGCGCGCCGGGTCGGCGTCGCGGCCGGACTCGTCTTCCTCGTCCTCGCCTTCGTCCCCAAGGCGCTCGCCCTCATTCTCGCCATTCCCGGAGCCGTCGTGGCCGCCTCCATGGCCGTGATCATGGCGACGCTGTTCACGGTCGGGATGCGCGAGGTCGCGCGAAGCATCGGCTCGAACCCCCGTAACGGCCTCATCGCGGGCGTCTCGTTCTGGACGGGCGTCGCCTGCGAGTTCGACATGATCTTTCCCGCTTTCTTCGCGGAGTTCGCGGGCGGGCTGTTGAGCAGCGGGCTCACGACGGGAGGCCTGGTGGCGCTGCTGCTCACGGGGCTCACCGCGCGGCGGAAACGCCGGCTCAGGGGCACGCTCGACATGGCCGAACTGCCCCGGATCCGGGAGTTCATCCAGGCGTTCTCGGCCCGGCACGGGCTGGCGCCGGTCCTGGACCGGCTCGAAGCCGCGAGCGAGGAGGCGCTGCTGACGCTTCTGCAGTCGCGCGAGGACGCGGAGCTTCTCCTGACGGCGAGCGAGGAGGAGGACGAGGCCGTGCTGGAGTTCAGGGTCGGCGCCGCGGGCAGCGACGAACTCAACCTCCAGGACCGCCTGGCGTGGCTCGAGGCGGGCACGCGGGCGGCCGACGTGGAGCAGGAGATCTCGCTCCGCCTGCTCCGGCACCTCGCCTCCTCCGTCCGGCACCGGCAGTTTCACGACGTGGACATCCTGACCCTCCGAGTTTCCGCCGTCCCCGAGCGCGAGTCCCGGCCATGACGCGGGCACTGGCGCGGGCACTGACGCGCGCGAGGGCGGCGCTCGTCCTCGGACTGCTCGCCGGGGGCGGGGTCGCGGGCGGGTGCGGGGAAACGTCCGACACAGGCGGTGCGAGGGAGTTGTCGCTGGCGCACTTCCTGCCGGCGGACCACGTCCTCACCGGGGACATGTTCACGCCGCTGGCGGAGAAACTCGCGGAGCTTTCGGGCGGCCGACTCACCGTCCGTCAGTTCCCCGCCGGAGCCCTGAACTCGTCCGCGCCGGCGCAGTACTCGATCCTGCGGAGCGGCGTGGCCGACATCGCCCTCGCCATTCCCGCCTACACGCCGGACCTCTTCCCGAAGACGGACCTCATCGCCTACCCGGGCATCTGCAAGACCGCGGTAGCGTGCACCGAGGCCATGCGGCGCGCCCGGACGGCGCTGGAGGCGGAGTACGACGCGAAGGTCCTGGGGCTGTGGGCCAACGACGCCCCGGTGCTGCTCACGCGCGAGAGGCCGGTGCGGACGCTCGATGACATGAACGGGCTCAAGATCCGGGTCTCGACGCGGAGCCTCATCCCGTTCATCGAGGCGCTTGGCGCGAGCGCGGTCATGCAGCCCGGCACCGTGGTACACCAGAGCCTCACCACCGGCGTCATCGACGGCGTCGCCATCTCGCCATCGGGGATCGGGACGTTCCAGCTTCACGAGCCGGCCGCCTACCTCACGACCTGGCTCCCCACGTCCGGCCTGCCGTTCGTCCTGCTGATGAATCGCGGCGTCTACGAGTCGCTCTCACCCGAGGAACGGGGCTGGATCGACGAAGCCGCCGACGCCTCCCTGTCGATGGCCGGGGCCACCGCCTACGCGCGCGCCGGCGCCGACGGCCTGCGGATGGCGCAGGAAGCCGGCGTCGAGATCATCGACCTCCCCGAGAACGAGATCCGCCGCTTCGAACAGGCGATCGCCCCCGCCCGCGAAGCCGGCCTCGCCCGCCAGGTCGGCGACATGACCGCCGCCGACGTCATCCGCCTCTTCCGCCCCGCCCCGTAGCCGCCTGCCGGACAGGACGAGCGCAATGGCCGTGCCCTCATGACGCTGGGACAACTTCTTGCGTTCAACCTCGCATTGCTGTTCGCGATCGCGAGCCCGGGACCCGCCCTCCTGATGGCCGTCCAGACCACGCTCCGCTCCGGGCGCCCGGCCGGCGTCGCCGTCGGGGCCGGGCTCGGTGCGATGGCCGCGACGTGGACGCTGCTCGCCGCGGGCGGGCTGGGACTCGTCTTCGAGCGGCTGCCGTGGCTGTACGGGTCCATGAGAACCGCCGGGGCGCTCTACCTGTTCTACCTCGCGTACCGGATGTGGACGAACGCCTCGAAACCCCCGCAGGCCCGCTCCGCTCCCAACCGGCAGGCCTTCCTCCGGGGCGTTCTCATCAATCTGTCGAACCCCAAGTCGGTGCTCTTCGCGGCCGCCGTGATCGTTGCGATCTTCCCCGCCGGATTGAGTCCGGCCAACGGTCTCGTGATCGTCGCCAACCACCTTCTGGTGGAGATCGGGTTCTACACGACGCTCGCCTCGTGCATGAGCACACAGGCGGTCGCCGCGCGCTACATGCGGGCGAGACTCTACCTCGATCGCGCCTCGGCCTCGATTCTCGGTGCCCTCGGGCTCTGGATCGCCATTTCGGCCCTCGCTTTGTGACGATTGCCGCCCTCAGGCTGCTCTCAATGGGGTCTCGTCGTACTGTGCCCAGAGGACGAA
>VXMQ01000203.1 GCA_009841015.1 Candidatus Palauibacter denitrificans
TGCCACTTCCCGTTCCGCGACTCGCCGGTGGGGGCGCCGGACCTGTCGCTCGTCGCCGGGGCGCTCGCGCCCGACTCGCTGGATGAGGTCCTTGCCGAGGGCCGTCCCCTGCGGGGCATGCCGCCCCCCGTGCCGCCGCTCGACGACGCCGACCGCGCTGCGCTCACCGCGTTCCTCGAGTTCCTGAGCGCGAACCGCGAGCAACTGGAGGCGGCGACGCAGGCGCTGGCGGCGGGCCGACGCCTCGACTGGGGCGCGCTGCCGTGGTGGGAGTACCCGTGAAGCCCTTCGCGGCCGGCCACCCCGCGCACCAGTTCGCCGTGCTGACCTTCATCCGCGGCGGACTTATCGCGATCGCGATCACGCTCGTGGGCGGCATCCTCGCAGCGTTCTACTCGGTGCCGTCGCTCGCGCCGTGGTTCCAGCAAGTCGGCCTCGACCTGCGACAGTTGCGCCCGATCCACACGGTGTTCGCCTCGGCGTGGGTCTTCCTGGGCGGCGTGGCCGTCGTGTACCGCTTCCTCCAGGACGAGGGCCCTCCGACGCCGGGCGACCGCTGGCGCCTCCGGGCCCAGGTCCTGACCTGGGCGGCCGCCGGCCTCGGGATCCTGATCACGCTCGGCCTCGGCATCGGATCGGGCCGCGAGTACGTCGGCTTCCACCCCTTCTTCTCCGTCCTCATCCTCGCGGGCTGGATCTGCTACGCGTGGAACTTCTTCCGCCTCGCCGGGCGGCGGTTCTGGGAGCGGCCGGTGTACGTGACGATGTGGGGCGTGGGGATGCTCTTCTTCATCGTCACCTTCGTGGAACAGCACATGTGGCTGATCCCGGGGATCTTCGGCGATCCCGTGCAGGACATGCGGATCCAGTGGAAGGCGACGGGCACCCTCGTCGGCAGCTTCAACCTCTTCGTCTACGGCTCGGTGATCTACCTGGGCGAGCGGATCTCGGGGGATCCGGCGTACGGGCGCTCAACGACCGCGTACATGCTGTTCGCGGTGGGACTGCTCAACTCGTTCACGAACTTCGCGCACCACACCTATCACCTGCCGGGGCGGGAGTCGGTGAAGTGGATCGCCTTCGTCGTGAGCATGATGGAGATCATCGTGCTCGCGCGGGCCATGTTCGACCTGTGGCGGGCGCTCCGGACCCCGAGCGACCCGGCGTTCTGCGCGGCTCGCGGCTCGTTCGCGGCGGCGAAGTGGTGGACGTGCGGGATCCTGTTCGGGGCCATCCTCATCTCGATCCCGCCGCTGAATGCGGTGATTCACGGGACGTACGTCGTCACGGGACACGCGATGGGGGCGATGATCGGCATCGACACGATGATCCTGCTGGGGGCGGCGATCTGGATCCTGAGCGAGCACTTCCAGGCCCGCGAGGGAGAGGACGCCTGGGACACGCTCCACACGCCTGCCATGCGTTGGAGTCTCATCGGACTGAACTTCTCGGTGGCGGCGCTCGTGCTCTGGCTGCACGTGGTGGGGACGGCGGTCGGCGTGACGCGGGCCGTGCACGCGCCGGGCGAGACCTACGTGCCGCCGGACTGGGTGTCCGCTTGGAGCGGGGTCGGGTTCGCGGTCTTCGGCACGCTGTCGCTGGTCTTCTTCGGATGGCTGCTCGCGCAACTCCTGTCCCCCGCCTTCCGGTACTGGCGGGTGTCGGAGGAGCGGGCATGACGACATCGCGGGCCGGAAGCCCGCCGGGCGCGACGGGGGCGGAGCGTCCGCTGTGGACGCCGGATCCGGACTTCGCCGCGAAGACGAACATGGCGCGCTTCACGCGCTACGCGAACGAGACGTGCGGGGCGGGTGCCGATTCCCCGGAGGCGCTGTGGCGCTGGTCGATCCGCGAGCCGGCGGCGTTCTGGAACGCGGTGTGGGACTTCTGCGGCGTCATCGGGGAGCGGGGCGAGCGCGTGGTCGTCGACTTCGACCGCCTGCCGGGGGCGCGCTGGTATCCGGACGCGCGGCTGAACTACGCGGAGAACCTGCTCCGGCGCCGGGACGACGGGCCGGCGCTCCTCTTCCGGGCCGAGGACCGCGTCCGTCGCGACCTCACCTGGGCCGAGCTGTACGACACGACGTCGCGCCTCGCCCAGGCGCTGGACGCGCTCGGAATCGAGCCGGGCGACCGGGTGGCCGGCTACGTGCCCAACATGCCGGAGTCCATCGTGTACATGCTCGCCTCGGCGAGCCTCGGGGCCACGATCTCGACCGCCTCGCCCGACTTCGGCGTGCAGGGCGTGCTCGACCGCTTCGGGCAGATCGAACCGCGCGTCCTCCTGGCGGCCGATGGCTACTTCTGGCAGGGGAAGCGGTACTCGAGCCTCGACCGCCTGCCGGAGATCGTCCGGCGTCTCCCTTCGGTGGAGCGCGTGATCATCGTCCCCCACACGGAGCCGGATCCCGACGTCTCGGCGATCCCCCACGCCGCCCGGTTCGACGACTTCATCGGCCCGTGGAGCCCGCGGGAGATCGAGTTCCGCCGGCTTCCGTTCGACCATCCCCTCTACATCCTCTTCTCCTCGGGCACGACCGGGGTTCCCAAGTGCATCGTCCACGGGGCGGGCGGCATCCTCCTCACGCACCTGAAGGAGCACCGGCTGCACGCGGACATCCGGCCGGGCGACCGCGCCTTCTACTACACCACATGCGGGTGGATGATGTGGAACTGGCTGTCGTCGGCGCTGGCGAGCGAGGCGACAGCCGTCCTCTACGACGGCTCGCCCTTCCATCCCGGGCCGCACGTCCTGTTCGACTACGCGGACGAGGTGCGCATGACCCAGCTCGGCGTGTCCGCGAAGTTCATCGACGCGCTCGGGAAGGAGGGCCTCCGGCCGCGGGAGACGCACGATCTCTCCTCGGTGCGGACGATGATGTCCACGGGGTCTCCCCTCGTCCCGGAGGGGTTCGACTACGTGTACCGGGACGTGAAGCCCGACGTGCACCTCGCCTCGATCTCCGGCGGGACGGACCTGTGCGCCGGGTTCGTGGTCGGGCACCCGCTTCTGCCCGTGTGGCGGGGCGAGATCCAGGCGCCGTCGCTGGGCATGGACGTGGATGTGTGGGATGAAGAGGGGCGGTCGATGCCGGCGGGGAAGGGAGAACTCGTGTGCAAGTCGCCCTTCCCGTCGGTGCCGACGGGGTTCTGGGGAGATGAAGACGGGAGCCGCTTCCACGCGGCGTACTTCGACATGTATCCCAACGTGTGGCGGCACGGCGACTGGATGGAGTGGACGGAGCACGGCGGCGCGGTGATCTACGGCCGCTCCGACGCGACGCTGAACGCGGGCGGCGTGCGGATCGGGACGGCGGAGATCTACCGGCTCGTGGACCGCATGCCAGAGGTGCTGGAGTCCATCGTCATCGGACAGCCGTGGGAGAACGACACGCGCGTCGTCCTCTTCGTGCGGCTCGCGGAAGGCCGGAGCCTGGACGAGAACCTGGAGGCGCGGATGCGGGGGGAGATCCGGGACAACGCCTCGCCCCGCCACGTCCCGGCGCGGATACTGCAGGTGACGGACATCCCGCGCACGAAGAGCGCCAAGATCTCGGAACTCGCCGTGCGCGCTGTGGTACTGGGAGAGTCCGTCAAGAACGTCGAGGCCCTCGCCAACCCCGAGGCCCTCGAAGACTACCGCAACCGCCCCGAACTCCGGGAGTAGCAGGGCGACGCGGCCGCCGGATCAGCGCGACCCGTCCACCCATGGGTTGAACACTTCGATGCCAGTGTTCCGGAAATCCCGCTCGTTCCGTGTGACCAGAGTAAGACCGTGACGCGCGGCCACGCCCGCCAGCATCGCGTCCGGTAGGTGGTCGTCGAGCGGTTCGCCTCGCCGCCTCTTCGATTCCATGATGCGGGCGCAGGCTCGGGCGTCGCTGAGGCTCCAGTCGAGAACCCGTTCGCGGAAAAGGTCGTCCAGAAGGCCCTGGAACCGCTCGGCCAGATGTTCCCGCCGCCGACTGGCGTCCAAGCGGCCGATTCCGTTGAGGATCTCCCACACCGTGACGGACGCCAGACCGACTCCCTGGGCCCAGATCCCGTCGAGAAACCCGGCCACTCGCGGGTCGGGGGCCGGACGCATCATCTCGGAGACCACGTTCGTATCGATGAGCCAGCGGAAGGGTCGCCTCACGCTTCGCCCCCGTCCTCATCCTCAAACACGAACGGCCTGTATCCGTGGCGAGAAGGCTCGGGCAGTTTCACCCCGTACTCCGGCCCGAAGTACCTCTCGAAGACTTGCGAAGGTCTCGTCTCGTCGGCGGTCTTCTCCCGCTTCTCGCGAATCAGGCGGCGAACGAACTCCTCCATTGAGATGCCGGTGTAGCGGGCCTCCCGGCGGAGCCAGGCCTTGTCGCCCGGATCGATGTCCCGGACGGTAATCGTGTTCCCCATGCGCTCCGCTCCACTCCTCGGAAACCAGTCGTCGGCAAACGGACATTAGTGCTAGCAGTCGGCACTTGCAAGCATCGACTGCGCGTCCGAATTCGCCGGTGGGTGCCGCATTTACAGGCTGTGGCCGATCCACCGCCGGAGGGGGCGTGCTACATTGCTCGCATGACACTTTCGACTGCCGGTTCCCCGGCTTTTTCCCTCGGGGGGAGAGCCGCGGTTGCGCTCCTCCTCGGACTTCTCGCCTTGCCGGGGTGCGGCGAGTCGGGGCTGGGGCCGGATGTTCCGGACAACAACGTGGTTCTGGAGGGCAACGGCGACTGGGGGGACGATCCCTACGTCGCGAACTCGGCCTCGGTGGACGGACACGGGTTGACCGTCGAGGTGGGGTACTCGGGCGGTTGCCGCAGGCACATCTTCACCCTGGTGATCTCGGAGACGTTCCTGGAATCGGATCCGGTGCAGCTTCCGGCGGAACTCGTCCACGAGGCGAACGGCGATGCCTGCGAGCGCTGGGTGACCGACACCCGCGTCTTCGACCTCGACCTGGTCAGGACGCGGTACCAGCAGTTCTACGGACCCGGACCCGGCACGGTCGTGCTGCGAGTCGAGGGCCTGTCCGGGGAGGACCTCGTGTACGAGTTCGCCGGTTAGCATGGCGGTGCGATGGCGGTGCGGATGAGACCGGAATCTGCCGGGCCGTACGTGGCGCAGGGCGTCGCGCTCGCCGCGGCCGGGGTGGTGGGCGGTTTTTTCGCGGCGGGAGGGTGTGTGGCGCAGGAGACGCAGGGGACAGCGGTTTCGGCGGC
>VXMQ01000003.1 GCA_009841015.1 Candidatus Palauibacter denitrificans
CGGGCGCCCCCCGGACGCGGGCCGCGCCGGGGGGGGAGGGGGCTCCCCCACGGCGGCCGGGTGATTATCCTCCTTCTCCCCTTGGGCCCGCGCGCGGGCGCGCGGGAACGGGGCACGCTTCGCCAACTGCCCGCGACCGGGGTCGGGCGGCGCGATCTGGCAGTCGGAAAGGCGCTCGGCATCGCCGGCGCGCTGGCGATGCTGCTGGTGCCGGCGGCGGCGGTGGGAGCGGCGGCCCTCGTCGTCGGGAGCCCCGGTCCGGCGGCATCCCCCGTGGCCCGGGCCGCGGTCCTGGCCGTCGTCTACCTCGGCTACTTCGCGGCCTTCCTCGCGCTCTCGTTGGCCGTCTCCGCCTGGGCCCGCTCGACGCGCACCGCGCTGGTGATCCTGCTGGGCGTGTGGGTGGTGAACGGGCTCGTGGCGCCGCGCGTGGCGGTGGACCTGTCGAAGTGGATGCACCCCACGCCCTCCGCCCTCGAGTTCGCTCAGACCGTGGAACGGGAGATGGCCACCGGCACGGAGGACATCCCTCGCCCGGACAACGAGGCGCTGACCGAGGGATTGCTGACGCAGTACGGGGTCGAGCGCGTCGAAGACCTGCCGATCAACCAGTCGGGCGTGCTGCTCCAGGCGAGCGAGGAGTTCGGCAACCGGATCTTCGACCGGAACTACGGCGCGCTCTGGGACACGTTCGAGCGCCAGGGGGCCGTCCACGAGACGGTCGCGGTGGCGGCGCCGCTGCTCGCGGTGCGCGCGCTCTCCATGGGACTGGCCGGAACCGATGTCGAGCAGCACCGGCACTTCGCGAGCGCCGCCGAGACGTACCGCAGGGACTTGATGCGGCGCATGAACGGCGACCTCACGGAGAACTCCCTCAGCGGCGATTTCTCCTACCAGGCCGGAGCCGAACTCTGGGAGTCCACGCCGCCGCTGCGGTACGACGCCCCGACCCTGGCCTGGGTCCTCGGCAACCGGATCCTGTCGCTCGTCGTCCTCGGGGGCTGGCTTGTCGGAGCGGTCCTGATGGCCGCGGCGCGCGTCCGGCGCGCGGAGGTGGCGTAGGATGACCGCGCGCACCGTGCTCCGAAACGAGTGGCGTCTGCTCATGGCGGACCGGCCGCTCCGGATCGCGCTCGGGCTCTTCGCGCTCCTGCTCGTCTACGCGCTGGCCAACGGCGTGGTCTGGACGCGCTTTCAGGAGCGCACCGTAGAGGCCGCGCGGGCCGGAAACGTCGAGCGCACGCAAGCCCTCGAGCAGGAACTGGCCGACATCGAGGCCGGTGCGGAGCCCGCTTCGCGCTTCTCGGATCCGCGGCTCCCGAACGTGCTCGGCGGGGCGCGGGGCCGCCACACGGCGGTTCTGACGCCGGGCCCCCTGACGGCCCTGACGGTCGGACAGAGCGACCTGTTGCCGTACTACTACGACGTCAACATCTACACGAACGAGTCGTCGTTCCAGCAGAACGGAGAGGTCGAGAGTCCCCTCAACCTGATGGTCGGACGCTTCGACCTCGCCTTCGTGGTCATCTACCTGCTGCCGCTGCTCGTGCTGGCCCTGAGCTTCAACGTCCTCTCGGAGGAGCGCGAGCAGGGGACACTGGCCCTGACCCTGTCACAGCCCGTGTCGGCGCGGGGCGTCGTGGCGGCGAAGCTCGCGTTCCGCGCCCTCGTGGCGGTGGGCATGGTGCTGGCCGTGTCGCTGGTCGGGCTCCTCGTCACGGGGGGCTTCGGCGCGCCCGGCCGGATCCTCCTCTGGTGCGCCGCGGTCGTCGCGTACGCGCTCTTCTGGTTCGTGCTTGCGGCGTGGGTGAACAGCCTGCGCCGGTCCTCCGCCTGGAACGCCACGGTGCTGGTGGGCGCATGGCTGGTGTTGGTCGTCGTGCTCCCGGCCGGGATCAACATCGCGGCCGGCCTGCTGCACCCGTTGCCGTCGCGCGTGCAGATGATCACCGCCCAGCGCGAGGCTTCGAACGAGGCCGTGAACCGCCGCAGCGAACTCCTCGCCAGATACCTGGAGGACCATCCCGAAATGGCCGAGGGGGTGGTGGCGGACGAACCCGGTCTGGGCGCACTGGCGTGGGCCGCTACTGACGCCGTCAACCGACGCCTGGAGGACGTGACGGCGGAACACGATGCGCGCCGCGCGGAGCAGATCGCCCTGGTCCGCCGCTACCGCTTCCTGTCCCCGGCGCTCCTGGCGCAGGAGGTGCTCGGCGACGCGGCGGGGACGGGAGACGCGCGCTTCGCCGGCTTTCAGTCGCAAGTGCGCGCCTTCGCCGAACGATGGCGGGACTTCTTCGTGCCCGCGATCGTCGCCGGCGAGCAGATGGACGCCGGCGTTCTTTCCGGTGTACCGCAGTTCCGTCTCGCCGACGAGGCGGCCGGCGAGGTCACGCGCCGCGCCGCCGGCCCGCTCGCGGTCCTGGGCGGACTCCTCATCCTGGTGGGTGCGGGTGCGGGAGTCGGACTCGGCCGCGTGCGAGGCGCAGACTGAGACCCCGCGCCCGCATGCGCCTGCTGACCGCAGTTCCGGTCGCGGTCTCGCTCCTCCTCGTCGCGGCCGCGGAGGGCTCGCATACGCACGACGACGCCGGCGACGCGCCGGCCCCGTGTCCGGTATGCGAGCTGGTGCACAACGCCGAGCCGGCGATCGTCTCCGGAGCGCTGCGCGTCGACGGGTCCGGTCCGGTGCGGACTCTCGCGCCTCCCGAGCACCGGCGGAACGCGGGCCCGGTTCATCTCTCACTTCACCGCAGCCGCGCCCCGCCTCTCCCGATCTCTCCGTAACCCAACAGCCGTTGCGGTAACCGAACAGTCGTTCCACGAACGCGGGTGAGACCGGTCGCGCCGATCTCGTACGCGTCCAAACGATACACGTACACAGTCAGAGGTCACTCAACGTGAAGAATCGCATATTCGCCGCATTGTCGGCGCTTGTCCCTGCTTTCGTCTTCTTCGCCGCCGCACCGGCGGCGGCCCAGCAGACCGGGTCCATCACGGGCATCGCGCGGTCGGTCGACGACGGCTCGCTCGTACCGTTCGTGCAGTTCCGCGTCGCCGGCACGGATCGCGTCGCGCTGAGCGACGCCGAGGGCCGTTTCGTCATCCCGTCCGTCCCGGCCGGGGCCAGGACGCTGGTCGTGGAGGGCGTACACCGGGCGGACCCGATGTCCGTGGACGTTCCTTCCGGCGGTGCAGTTGACGTGGAAGTCGCCGTCTCCAACGCGCTCTTCGACATGCCGCCCATCGAGGTCCAGGCGACCCGCTCCTACCGGCAGGAGTTCGGCACCGTCGGCACGCGCATCCCGGCCCGGCTCATGGACGTTCCGCAGTCGGTGCAGGTCCTGTCCCGAAAGTTCATCGAAGATCAGGGGGCGACCCAGTTCGAGGATCTCTACCGGAGCGTGAGCGGATTGGTGGACCATCCGTACTCCGAGATGAACCTGCGTGGCTTCCAGCAGCGCGAAATCCTCTTCAACGGGGTGCGGGGCAACCCGTACGGGAGCCTCGACGGCGGCGAGGACACCGGCTTCAGCACCAGCGTGGGGCGACTGACCAACGTGGAGCGGGTCGAAATCGTCAAGGGCCCCGCGTCGGTGCTCTACGGTTCGGCCGAGCCGGGCGGCGTGATCAACTATGTGACGAAGAAGCCGCAGGAGTCGGCGGAGTTTCGGGCGTCTCTGCTCGGCGGCTCGTACGCCCAGCGCGGCGGGAGCGTGGAAGCCACGGGTCCGTTCACGGGTTCCCGCCAGCTCCTTTACCGGGGGGCCGTGTTCTTCGAGGAGAAGGACAGCTTTCGCCACAACGCGGGCTTTCGCGACCTGCACCTGGCGGCGGGACTCGCGTGGATCCCCTCGACGCGCACGCGGGTCGACCTGGAATTGGAGAGGATCGACCAGGATCTGGCGGGACACCGCCTGCGCGGGATTCCCGTCGACCCCGATGGTACCTTCCTGACCTCGCGGGACTGGACCACGACCGAGCCCACCGACTTCACCCGGATGGACGCCACAGTTTTCCAGGCTTCGGTGAGCCATGCCGCCGAGGATGGGCTGTCCATGGACGGCACCTTCCGGGTGCTGGGCTACGATCGGGCGGAGAACTATCACGAACCCCGCGGGATCCTGGAGGATGGCCGCAGCATGCAGCGCGAGTTCCGCGATCAGTTCCGGTCCAACGATGACTGGAGCGCGACCGCGAATCTCCACGGACGGGTCGAGGTCCCCGGCGCCGGGACGCACGCCCTTCTGGGAGGGGTCGAGATTACTCAGCAGGACTGGCTCTTCCGCTACGCGCGAGCACGGCAAAGCGGCCGCGGCGGGCCGGTGCCCGACCTGGATCTGTTCTCCCCGGTCTACAACGGGGGTGCGGCGTCGAGTTACGGCCTCGGACCCGGCGACTACTCGGAGCAGGAGGTTCTGTCGCGCCGGTACGGGGTCTTCGTGCAGGACCAGATGTACTTCGGCTCGCGCTGGGTATTGGCTGCGGGCGGGCGCTACGACCGGTACGACGACGAGGGGACCGTGGTCGGCGAGTCCGGCAGCGCGGACGCGTCGGCGTTCACTGGCCGGCTGGGCCTCGTCTTCAAGCCGAGCGAGCGGCTGTCGCTCTACACGAACGCGGCGAACGGTTTCTCCCGCGCCGACTTCGTACACCAGGTCCCGTCGGCGAACGGGCCCTTCGATCCGTCGCGCAGCCGCCAGGTGGAGGCCGGTGCGAAGGCCGATCTTCTGGGCCGGCGCTTGATGCTCATGGCCTCGGTATTCCAGATCCACAAGACGAACGTGCTGCGGCCAGACCCGGCGTACGGGCCGACCGGAAACAACTACTCGGCCGCATTCGCGACGGGCGAGGTTCGCAGTCGCGGGATGGAGGTGGACCTCGCGGGCACGCTGGGCGACCGGTTGAGCATCGCCGCGAACTACGCCCTGCTCGACTCGGAGATCCTCCAGGACGACGATGCGCCGGACAACGTCGGGAAGCCGTGGCCGAATTCCGCGCGCCACTCCGCCGGGCTATCGTCCCGTTACGCGGTGCGGGGCGATGTGGGGCTGGCGCTCGGGCTCACGTACGTCGGCGAGCGCGAGCAGCCGTTCGCGGGGATCCGGGCGCCTGCGTTCACGGTCGTGGATCTTGCGGCCGACGTCCGCCTGATCGGACGCTTCGACCTCAGGGTCGCCGTCAACAACGTGTTCGATACGAGCTATGCGACGGCCTCGCTCTTCGCCGCCCGTGCCGGGAACATCCCGGGCGATCCCAGAACGCTGGCCGTGACGCTCACGACCAGCTCCCTCTTCGTCGGACGGTAGGATCGAACAAATGAGTTCATGGAGAGCGGGTCCCCGCAACACGTTGCTTGTCGCCCGCCGGCAGGTGGGTGCGGTCCGTGAGGACCGGTACGTCGTCTTCCTGCTGGGGCTCGTCATCGCCCTCGGCGTGGTCGCGGTCCTCGGAGCGCGGCACCACGCCGCCAGCGAGGCGGAACAGCGCGCCCGCTACCAGGCGATGGTCGAGCGCCAGTGGGTGGAGCAGCCGGACCGGCATCCGCACCGGGTCATCCACTACGGATTCCTCGTCTTTCGGGAGGAGGCGCCGCTCGCCTTCTTCGACCCGGGGGTCGGCGCGTGGGCGGGGACCTCGCTCTTCCTCGAAGGGCACCGGCAGAACACGGCCAACTTCGGCGATGCCCGGCATGCGACCGGGATGCTGCGCTTCGGCCGCCTCACGCCGGCGGCCGTCCTCTCCCTCCTCCTGCCGTTGTTCGTGGTCGTCGCGGGCTTCGCCTCGGTGAGCGCCGAGCGGGAGCGCGGTACGCTTCGACTCCTCCTCGCCCAAGGGGCGACGCCGGCCCAGATCCTCGCGGGCAAGGTGCTGGGCACGGGGGCGGTGGCGGCCCTCGCGGCCCTTCCCATCGGCGTCGCCGCCGTCGTCATCGCCGGGTCCGGGGCGGTCGGCCCGGTGTCGGCCGGGCGCATGGCCGGATTGGCGGGCATCTACGCGGCCTACCTCGCGGGCTGGGTGCTGTTGACCGTCCTGGCATCCTCCTTCCGGGCCTCCTCGCGGAGCAGCCTCGCGCAGCTGATCGCGATCTGGGTCGTCTTCTGCGTCGCCGTGCCGCGCCTCGGCGCCTCCGTGGCCGGAGCGCTGCACCCGCTGCCCTCACGCGCCGAGTTCACCGCCCAGGTGGAACGCGCGTTGAACGAAGTGGGGGACAGCCACAATCCCGAGGATCCCTTCTTCCGTTCGCTGCGGGACGAGTACCTGGCGCGCTACGAGGCGGCGTCGGTCGAAGAGCTTCCCGTGAACTGGGGCGGCGTGGTGAGCCGCGAAGGGGAGGCCATCAGCAGCCGGATCCACGAGGAGCACCAGCAGGACCTCATCGAAGGCCAGCGCCGTCAGGATCGCATCCTGTCCCGCGCGGGGCTTCTGTCCCCCTATCTGGCGGCGCGGGATCTTTCCATGGCGGTATCCGGAACCGGGCCGGAGGCGGTGGAGGCGTTCCGGGCGCAGGCCGAAGCCCACCGGTACGACCTCATACAGCGCCTCAACGATCTCCACATCAGCGAGATCCACTACGAGAACGACCGCGCCCAGCGGCTGCCGCGGGAGCATTGGGCGGAATTCCCGACCTTCGGGACGCGGCCGCCCCCGCTCGGAGGGGCGCTCGCCGGCCGCGCGCTGTCGCTGGCCGCGCTCGGCCTGTGGCTTCTGCTCCCCCTGCTGGGTCTCGCCGTCACGCGAAGGCGGCTGGCGCGGGTAGGGGTGGAGCGGGCCGCATCGTGAGGGCCCGGCTCCGTCTCCTCAGACTGGAACTGCTCCGGCTGACGCGCTCCCGCGGCGTGGCCATCGCCGTCTTCCTTCTACTGGCGATCGGGGTCTACGCGGCCTGGCGCGGCGGCCGCAACATCGAAGCGGCGGAGTCCTCCGCGGTCGCCGCGGAGACCGCCTACCGCGACCAGCTGGCCTACCTCCTTTCCAGCTACCCTCCCGCGACGGAAGCGGGGGAGATGCTCTACTACCTGGCCTTTCCGGCTCCCCAGCCGTCCCTGCCTCTGGCCGCGCTCGCGCGGGGCCGAACGGAGGTCGAGGCGGCCAGCCTGCGAATCCGGCTCCTGGCGCTCGAGGGACAACTCTACGAGCACGAGACGGTGAACCCGCGCCTCGCGGCAGCCGGCGATCTCGACCTCGCCTTCCTGCTCATCGCGCTCCTCCCTCTCTTCATCATCGCCCTCACCTACGACCTCGTCTCGAGCGAGCGGGAGGGGGGCACCTGGAATCTCGTCCGGCTCTTCGCCCGCCCGCGGCGGCTCCTCGCCGTGAAGCTCGCGTCGCGCGCCTTGCTCGTCGGCGCGGTGGTCGCGGTGCCGGTCGCGGTCGCGGCGTCGCTGGCGGGCTTCAGTTTCGACGGCCGGGCCGGTTGGGCGATGGCGCTCATCGCGCTGCACACCCTCTTCTGGTTCGCGCTCTGCCTCGGCGTCGCGTCCCGGCGCCGGTCCTCCACCGCGAACGCCATGATCCTGGTGGGGACGTGGGTTGGGCTCACCCTGCTGGCTCCCGCGGCGCTCAGCCTCGCGAACGCGATCCTCCATCCCGTCCCCGAGGCGCTGGAGCTCACGGTGCGCCAGCGGCAGGGATATCACGAGGCCTGGGATCTGACCAAAGCCGAGACGATGGAGGACTTCTTCACGGATTACCCGGAGTGGAGCGACCGGACAGTCCCGGAGGACGTGTTCACGTGGGCCTGGTACTACGCCATGAACCACCGGGGCGACCAGGCGGCGCGTGACGCCTCCCGCGCGTACCGGGACGTGCTTCGGGAGCGGGAAGAGTGGGCCCGGCGGTCGTCCCTCTTCGTGCCCCCGCTCGCGGCCCAGCTCGCCCTCGATCGCCTCGCCGCCACCGATCTGTCCGCCCAGCTCGCCTACCAGGACGCCGTCCGCCGACACCACGAGCGGCTGAAGACATACTTCTACCCGGTTTTCTTCGACGCTGTGCCGATCGATGCCGTCGAATGGGACGGCGTGCCCGCCTTCGAGCCGGCTGTCCTGGAGGAGAGCGCGACACGGGCCGGCTTCCCGGCGGCGACCGCCCTCCTCCTGACCTCGATCCTCATCCTCGCCGCGGGGGCCCGGATCTCCGGCCCGCGCGCGGACTGACCCCCGGCGGCCGCTATCCCCCGGCGACCGCCAGCGCCTGCAGCACGACGCCGGCCAACTCCGGCATGTGGTCGCGCATCCGCGATTCGTCGGAGTTGACCTGAATCGAGACCGCCACGCCGTGGTGCGGGTAGTACGCGAGGAGAGAGTTGTATCCGGGCCAGAAGCCCCCGTGGCCGTATGTCAGCCCGTGTGCGCTCTCGGCGACGGATACCGCGAGCCCGTATCCCAGGTGCGGCTTCGTGCTGTCCGCCGGGAACCCGACTTCGAGCAACTGGGGAAGGTCGTCCCCCTCGATCGCCTCGCCCTCGTAGAGGAGCTTCGCCCAGCGCACCATCGCCTGGGGGTTGTTCACGAGCCCGCCCCCTGTCCACTCCTGCAGCGGATGGAGGATGAACTGTCCGTCCACCACGACCTCGAGCGGCGTGCCGTAGAGCCGTGAACTGGCGTGCGCATAGCCCTGCGCGAGGCCGGGCAGGTCGCGCCGGTCGGCCGCCAGCGTGAGGTCGAGGCCGAGCGGGTCGAGGAAGAACTCGTCGAGGAGGTCGTAGTAGGCGCGGCCCGTCGCCCGCTCGATGGCGAGGCCCGCCAGCGTGTAGTGCACGTCGCTGTAGTGGTATCCCCCGCCGGCGGGAAAGAGCGGCTCGGCGTCGAGCACCGTCTCGGCGATGAACTCCTCCGGCGTCATGTAGGCGTCGGGATCGCGGAACACCTCGCCCAGCCGCACGGCGAAGTCCGGGTCTTCGAAGTACGGCTGGATCATGCCGGCCGTGTGGTTGAGAAGGTTGCGCACCGTGAGGTCCGCGTGATTGGGGACCCGGGAGAACCACGCCTCGTCGCCGAGCCAGGTCGAGACCGGCGCGTCGAGGTCCAGCCCTCCGTTCATGGCCAGTTGCAGGGCGACGGCCGCGACGTACGTCTTGCCGATGCTGCCGGAGCCCATGCGCAGGTCCGGCGTCATGGGGATCTCGTCGTCCACGTCCGACAGGCCGGTCGCGAAGCCGAACACGCGCCCGTCCGGGAGGATGAACGCGGCGGTCGCCCCCGGGAAGTTCTCGTCCGTCTCCTGGGCCTGCGCCCACGCCGCATCGAGTTCGGCCTGGAAGGCCGCGACCAGCGCCGCGGTCGCGTCCGCAGAGAGGGAAGGTTCGGCCTCGGCCAGGTCCCCCCGGCCCCCCTCCGGCGGCCCGCCGCACGCCAGAACCAGACAGGCCGCCAGACCCGCGAAGTGAGGCGAGATCCTGCGACCGTGTGTTCGACCCATGGGGCGTTCTCCTCTCGGTTCGGCTGCGGAAGCTCCAGCCGATGGCTTGCTCCGTCCGCGTGGGACTCTCCACTCAGCTTGCGGAGGTCGGCGGGACCGGCCAAGAGTTGAATCTCCATCAGCCGGAGAGAACGCATGCGAACGTCAGGCTCCAGGGACGCGAAGTACGGCATCCGCCGGGGCGCGCCGGCGCTCATCCTCTCCCTTGCGGTCGGTGCCGCCCTCGTCGTTCCCCGGGCTTCCGCGCAGGAGCCGGCGCAACGGTATGTCTTCGAGGGCAGCGTGCGCGACGCGGGTACCGGTTTCCCCCTGGCGGGAGCGCGCGTATCGGTGGTCGGGAGGGAGACCGGGGCGGTGACCCGCGCGGACGGTACCTTCTACCTGACCGGGATGGCCGCGGGCGCGTACACGCTTCGAGCCGAGCGCCTGGGGTACCGCGCAAGCACCGTGGAAGTCACCGTGGGGACACAGCGCGCGCGCCGGGCGGTGGCGGAGTCGGGAGAGGTCGTGATCGAGCTGTCACCGTCTCCCCTTGCGATGGGGGAGTTGGTGGTGACGGCCACGATCAGCGAGCGCGCGGCCGCCGAGGCGCTCCGGCCGGTCAGCGTCATGGCGGGCGATGACTTGCAGCGCCAGCTGACGGCGACGGTAGCGGGGACGCTGGCGTCAATGCCGGGGCTGGCCGCCACCAGGATGGGTCCATCGGTCGCGCAACCCGTGATCCGGGGCATGAGCGGGGACCGGGTGCTGATGCTTGAGGACGGGACGGCGGTCGGGGATGCCTCCGCCTCGGGCGCGGACCACACCACCGCGCTCGACCCGTCGTCCGCGCGGCGGATCGAGGTCGTGCGGGGTCCGGGCGCGCTGCTCTACGGGGGCAACGCGCTGGGCGGGGTCATCAACGTCATCCGCGACGAGATTCCGTCGGCCGTGCCGCACCGCCTGACCGGCTCGGCGACACTGCAGACGCAGACCGCGACCGGCTCGCTGTCGGGCAGCGCGACGACCGTGTTCCCCATCGCGGAGCGCGTGCCGCTGCGCGTGGAGGTGGCCGCGCGGACGGCGGGAGACCTGAAGACCCCCATTGGCACGCTTCTCAACACCGACGGCGAACTGCTGAGCGGGGGTGCGGGGACGACGTACGTGGCCCGCTGGGGCCGCCTCGGGGCGTCCTTCCGCGGCTACCGCAACGACTACGGCATCCCGGGTGGTTTCGTGGGTGGGCACCAGGAGGGCGTCCGCATCGAAATGGAGCGGGTCGCATCGAAATTCCGGGCCGTGATCGATGAGCCGGCCGGGCCCTTCCACAACCTCCGCTTCGACGCGACGCACACCTGGTACACGCACCGCGAACTCGAAGCAGGGGGCATTCTGGGCACGCTCTTCGACCAGCAGAGTGCGAGCGCGGATGTCCTGGGTCGGCACGAGAGGTGGGGACCGTTCACGGCGGGGGCGATGGGCGGCCGCGCGTCCCGGGAGGATTTTGCATACGGGGGATCCCTTCACACGCCGGACACGCGTCGGTCCAGGGCGGCCCTTTACCTGCTGGAGGAGGTCCACCTGGGCTCGATCCAGATCGAGTCCGGCCTGCGCTACGACTGGACCCGGCTCGATCCGGGGGAAGATCGCGTGTCGGACATCGGTGAGATTCGCGAACGCAGATTCCACTCCCTGTCGGGGTCGTTCGGTGTCCTTTACAAGTCCGCCTCCGGGCTGGTGCTCGGCACCAGCGTGGCCCGGGCATTCCGCACCCCCGACGTCACGGAACTCTATTCGGAGGGCCCGCACCTGGCGGCCTACGTCTTTGAAGTCGGAAACCCGTCTCTGGAGGGCGAAGTCGGGCGCGGGCTGGATGTCTTCCTCCGCTTCGAGTCCGACCGGCTGAGGGCCGAGGTAACCGGCTTCCACAACGACATAAGGAACCACATCTACGGGGAGGACACGGGACGCCTGAGCCGGGTGCGCCTCCCCGTCTATCAGTTCCAGGGCAACGACGCCGTGTTCAGCGGCTTCGAGGTCGGCGTGGACGTCGACGCCGGGCGGGGGCTGGCGCTGGAGGGGGTGGCCTCATCGGTGAAAGGCAGTCTCAAGGAGACCGGCCGGCCTTTGCCGCTCGTTCCGCCGCTCAAGGGTCATGTGGCCCTGAAGTACGAGAGGCCGTCCTGGTATGTCCGGGCCGAGGCCGAGATGGCGGACCGGCAGGACCGGATCGGCGAATTCGAGACGCCGACCCGGGGGTACACCGTCTTCAACGCCGCGGCAGGCGTGCGATTCACGTTCGGCGGGCGTCTGAACGTCCTGACGATGAGCCTCGCCAACGCAGCGAACACCGAGTACCGCAACCATCTCTCCCGGGTGAAGGAGATCATGCCGGAGGCCGGGCGGAGTCTGAACGTCACCTATCGGGTGGTGTTCTGACGCCCGCGCACACAGGTCCCCGGTGCGCTCGCTGCCTGGCGCGCCCGCCTTCTAGCGAGCCAGCCAGGCGCTGAAGCGTTCGTTCAGTTCATCCTGGTAGTCGACCCAGAACGCCCAGTCGTAGTGAAGCGCACGGTCCGCGTTGCCCGGGCCGCCCGGCATGTGGGGCGCCATGTCGATGCCTGCGACGACGTGGGTCGTCACCAGCGGCATGCCGGAAGCGCGCGCCGGGGAATAGGAGATGCGGCGGCCGATCCGCGCGAGAGACTCGGCGCTGGTGCTGAAGGCCACGTATCTGAGCGCCGCTTCCAGCCTCGGCGTACCCGCGACGATCCCGACCTGGCCGACGTCCAGCAACTGCCCGTCCCACACGATCACCAGCGGTTGGTCTTCCATGATCTGGGCATTGAAGATGCGGCCGTTGTACGCCGTGCTCATGACCACTTCCCCGTCGGCCAACAGTTGCGGCGGCTGGGCGCCCGCCTCCCACCAGACCACTTCGTCCCTGATCGCTTCCAGCTTGGCGAAGGCCCGGTCCAGGCCCTCCGGAGTCCTCAGCGCGGCGTACACTTCGTCGAGCGGCACGCCATCGGCGATCAGGGCGAACTCCAGGTTCACCTGCGGGACCCGCCGCATCCCCCGGCGGCCCGGGAACCTCTCCAGGTCGAAGAAGTCGGCCATGGTTGACGGCTTTTCGCCCGGGAAGCGCTCGTCGTTGTAGGCGTACACGGTCGACCAGTACAGATTGCCCACACCGCACTCGGTCTGGCTCTCGGGCACGAAGTCTTCGCCTGCCGGAGTGCCGTCGGGTCCGGGGGGCAGGTCGTCGATGTCTATCGGCTCGAGCAGCCCCTCGTCGCAACCGCGCACGGCATCGGCGATCTCCAGGTCGACCACGTCCCAATGGATGTTGCCGACGTCCACCTGGGCCCGGATCTGGGCCAGGCCGCCGTTGTAGTCCTCCATGCCGATGCGGATTCCGGTCGCCTCGGTGAAGGGAATGTTGGCGCCCTCGTTGACGGCGCGGCCGTAGGAGCCGCCCCAGGAAACGACCGTGATCGACTGTCCGGCGACGGGCGGGATGCCGGAAAGGAACGCGACGAGCTCAAGGAGACCCAAAGGGGTCACCGCCGAAAAACGTCTCACGACTCCTTCTCTCATTCTCTCTCCTCCACGCCCGAGTGCACGGCAGTCGATTGGTCCCGCTCCTGGCGGCCGGTTGAAAGTGCAGTGGAAGAAGTCCTGCCGCACCCGCGGGCCGGCGGCGTATTGCGCGGGCATCTCTGCGGTGCAGTTTGCGGGCGGAAGCCCCGTCATCTCCCCGTTTCCGAGGCAGTATCATGAAAGCAGCCCGAGTTCTTGCGCTCTTCGCGACCGGCCTTTTCTTCGGCGCCACGGCCGGCGCCTCGCCCGCCGCCGCCCAGTCCGCGCTCGAGACGGCCATCTCCCATCTAGAGTACCGGGAGATCGGCCCGGCCCTCATGGGGGGCCGCATCGCCGACCTCGACGTCGTCGAAGCGAAACCGCAGATCTTCTACCTCGGCACTGCGAGCGGAGGGCTGTGGAAGACGGAGAACCACGGCACGTCCTGGACCCCGCTGTTCGACGACCAGCCGACGAGTTCGATCGGGGACGTGACGCTCCACCAGGCGAACCCGAACCTCGTGTGGGTGGGGACGGGCGAGCCGCAGAACCGCCAGTCCTCCCCGTGGGGGAACGGCGTCTACAAGTCGACGGACGGCGGGAACACGTGGATGCACATGGGGCTCGAGGCGACGAAGCACATCGCCCGCATCCTCATCCATCCGCGCAACCCCGACGTCGTCCACGTGGCCGCGATGGGAGATCTCTGGGGTTCGAACCCCGAGCGCGGCGTCTTCCGGACGACCGATGGCGGGGAATCGTGGGAGAAGGTCCTGTACGTCGACGACCACACCGGGGCCATCGACCTGGCCATGGACCCCGCAGACCCGAACACGATCTTCGCGGCCATGTACCAGCGGCAGCGGACCGGCTGGGGATTCAACGGCGGAGGCCCCGGGAGCGGCCTCTACCGGACGGTCGACGGCGGCGACAACTGGACGGAGCTGACCGAGGGGCTGCCCGAGGGCGACAAGGGTCGCATCGGCATCGACATCTACCGGCAGGACGGCAACCTCGTCTACGCGCTGGTCGAGGCGGATCCGCGGCGGCCCGGCCAGGGCTTCGGGGGCGGAGGCGGCCGTCCGCGGCAGGGCGGGCTCTTCCGCTCCACGGACCGCGGCGAGACGTGGGAGAAGGTGTCGGACACCAACCCGCGTCCCATGTACTACTCCCAGGTCCGCATCGACCCGAGCAACCCCGACCGCATCTACGTCCTCGGCACGCAGCTCTCGATCTCGGATGACGGGGGACGGACGTTCCGCAACGACGGCGCGGTGCAGATCCACGTCGACCACCACCAGCTGTGGATCAACCCGGAGGACCCGGACCACCTGATCCTGGGCAGCGACGGCGGGGTCGCGGCCTCGTGGGATGGAGCCGCGCACTGGCGCATGTTCGACAACATCGCGCTCGGCCAGTTCTACACCATCGGGTACGACATGCGGACGCCCTACGCCGTGTGCGGCGGGCTGCAGGACAACGACGCGTGGTGCGGGCCGTCGAATACGCGCTCCTTCCACGGCATCCGGCACCAGGACTGGTACGAGACGGCGTACGGCGACGGCTTCTTCACGATCGTGGACCCGACGGACTCGACGATCGTCTACTCCGAGTCGCAGGGCGGGAACATGAACCGCTACGACCTGACGACGGGGGAGAAGATCCCCATGCGCCCCATCGTCGGGCCGCGGGCGGACGGGGACACGACGAAGGCCTATCGCTACAACTGGAACTCGCCGCTCCTGCTCTCCCCGCACGACCCGGCCACCGTCTACCTGGGCGCGAACTACCTGCTGCGCTCGCGGGACTACGGGATGTCGTGGGAGGAGGTCGGGGGGCTCGATCTCACGAAGCAGATCGACCGCGAAGAGTTGGAGATCATGGGCGTGCCCGGCTCCGAGCCGCAGATGTCGCTCAACGACGGAATCGCCACCTACGGGAACCTGACCTCGGTGGCGGAGTCGCCGCTCGCGCCGGGGTTGATCTACGCGGGGACGGACGACGGAAACCTGCAGGTGTCGAGAGACGACGGGGAGACGTGGGAGAACGTCGTCGACCGCATCCCGGGCCTCCCGGAGCGGACCTATGTGAGCCGGGTGGAGCCGTCGCACCACGTGGAGGGGCGCGTCTACGCCACCTTCGACGGGCACCGGAACGGCGACTACGCGCCCTACGCCTACGTGAGCGAGGACTACGGTCAGAGCTGGCGGGCGATCGCGGACGGGCTGCCGGACCTGTGGTCGGTGAACGTGATCGTCGAGCACCACCGGGCGCCGAACCTCCTCTTCATCGGGAACGAGGTCGGTGTGTTCGTCTCCGTGGACCGCGGCGAAAGCTGGGTTCAGCTCAAGAACAACCTGCCCACGGTCCCGGTGGACGACCTCCTCGTGCACCCGCGCGAGAACGACCTCATCGTCGGCACGCACGGGCGCAGCGCCTGGATCCTGGCCGACGTGGCGCCGCTGGAGGCGCTTTCCGAGGGGATGCTGGCGGAGGCGGGGCGCGTGTTCGGCGACCGTTCGATCATGTGGACGGAGAAGGGGGACTGGCCCTTCTACGGCGCCACGTACAGCGCGCCGAACCCGCCGCGCGGCGCCCGGATCCGCTACTACCTGCGGGATGCCCCGGCCGAGCACATGACCGCGGACGAAGACGAAGGAGAGGACGCGGACGATGACGACGGCGACGGGGACGACGGGGAAGGGGACGACGGGGAAGGGGACGAAGACGGCGACGGCTCGGACGATGGAGATGCGGGCGACGACGGGGACGATGGTGCGGACTCCTTCTCATTGAAGATCAGCGACGCCTCGGGGGTACACGTACGTGCGCTGGAGGCGCCGGCGGAGGTCGGCGTCAACGAGGTGATCTGGGACTGGCGTCACGACGCACCGTACGAGCCCGAGGGCGGCGGTCCGGGCGGTGGCGGCGGGGGCGGCTTCTTCTTCGGCGGCGCGCCGCAGGGACCGATCGTCCTGCCGGGCTGGTACACGGTGAGCATGGAGGCGGGGGGCGAGACGTTTTCCGCCACGGTCGAGGTCGTCGCGGAGCCGCGGCGCCCGATGAGCCGGGCGGACCGGATGACGCGGCAGGAGGCGCTCATGAGCCTCCACGCCATGGCGGGCCCGATCTACGAGGCGGGGCAGGCCCTCGGAGCGCTCGAGGAGCAGCTGTCCGCGGCGGAGGATCTGATCGAGAGCGCGGACGAGGCACCGGAAGGGTTGGAGGAGGAGTTGGAGGCGATCGAGGAGGAAATCGAGGAGATCCGCGACGAGTTGGGGGACGCGCGCCGGAACGCCGGGGTCGCGAACGCCATCCAGGGTTCGTCGACGGTGCCGACCGCGGATCACCTGTGGCAGGTCGACGAAGTGTGGAACGTGATGCCGGAGTTGCTGGACCGGCTCAACGCGCTGATCGAGACGCGCGTGCCGGCGCTGAACGCGCAACTGTACGCGGAAGGCGTGCGGCCGTCGGCGGGCGAGCCGATTCCGCTGCCGGAACGGCCGGCCGGCTGACGGGCGGCCGACGGGCGGCCGACTCGGGGTACCGATAGATTGCGGCCCATGCGACGAATGAACGGACCGGGAATGAAATCACCCATCACGGGGCTGCCGGCGCCGCTGCTTGCCCTCGGGCTGGCGGTGGTGGCGGCGTCCGCGTCGGGCGGCCCCGTGCCGCCGGGACTCGGCGCCGCCTTCGCGCCATCCACGCCGGTCGCGCAGTCCGCGGCGACGGTCGTCCGGGTGCCGATCTCCGGCACGATCGAACTCGGCGTGGCCCCCTTCGTGGCTCGTGCGCTCTCGGAAGCCGCGGAGGCCGGGGCGCCCGCCGTGATCATCGAACTCGACACGCCCGGCGGCCGGGTCGACGCGGCGTGGAAGATCATCGACGACCTGCGCGACGCGGAAGTCCCGACCTACGCCTACGTGAACCGCCGTGCCCTCTCGGCGGGCGCGATGATCGCGCTCGCGACGGACCGGATCTACATGCGGCCGGGCTCCACGATCGGCGCGGCCACGCCGGTGACGGGCGAGGGCGAGAGGGCCCCGGAGAAGATGGTGAGCGCGATGCGCTCGGAGTTCCGGGCCCTGGCCGAGGAACGGGGGCTCGATCCGCTGGTCGCGGAGGCGATGGTCGACGAGAGCATCGAGGTCCCCGGCGTGAGCGAAGCTGGCCGCCTGCTCACCCTCACGACGGACGAGGCCACCGCGATCGGCGTCGCGGACGCCGAGGTGCGGGATCTCATCGAACTGCTGGAGGTCATGCGGCTTCCGGCGGCCCCGGTGCGGGAAGTCCAGCCAAACTGGGCGGAGGCGATCGTCCGCTTCCTGACGAACCCGGCGGTTGCCCCTCTCCTCCTGAGCCTCGGCTTTCTCGGACTCATCGTGGAGGTGCGGACGCCGAGTTTCGGCGTGGCGGGGGCGGTGGGACTCGCCTCGCTGGCCGCCTTCTTCGGCGCGCACCACCTCGTCCACCTCGCCGGCATCGAGGAGATTCTCCTCTTCGGCGCCGGCGTCGTGCTCATCGGGCTCGAAGTGCTCGTCATCCCCGGCTTCGGGATCGCCGGGATCCTGGGGACGGTCGCGGTGCTCGGGGCGGCCGTCATGGGCATGGTCGGCCAGGTGCCGACCTTCGACCAGGTGTTCAACGCGGCGGGACTGGTGTCTCTCTCGATCATCCTCGTGGGGGTCGCGACGTGGGCGGTGGTGCGCCACCTCCCCCGCAGCACCCGATTCTCCGGACTCTTCCTCCGCGACTCGACGAGCCGCGAAACGGGATACCTCTCGGTGCCGCCGCGCGAGGACCTGGTCGGCGCACTCGGCGTCACGTCCACCGACCTGCGGCCCACGGGGGTCGCGATCATCAACGATGAACGCATCCATGTCGTAACCGAGGGTCCCTGGCTCGAGACCGGGACCCCAATACGCGTACTCGAAGTCGCGAGCGGGCGAGTGCTCGTGCGCCGCGCCAAACAGTCTCCCGAATCCGAACCCTCGAACGAGGTCTGAATATGCTGCAGGATCTTGCTGGAAGCGGCATCATCCTCCTCATTGCCGCCGCACTCGGCCTTCTCATTCTGTCGTGGATCGTGCCGATCCGACTGTGGGTTACGGCGATCGCGTCGGGCGTCCGGGTGGGTCTCGGAAGCCTGGTCGGGATGCGCCTGAGGAAGATCCCTCCGCCGCGGATCGTCTATCCGCTCATCAGCTCCTACAAGGCGGGCCTGCCCCTCCACACGAACGAACTGGAGTCGCACTTCCTGGCGGGGGGCGACGTGGAGCGGGTCGTGAACGCGCTCATCTCGGCAGACAAGGCGCAGATCGAACTGCCATTCCGGCAGGCGGCCGCGATCGATCTCGCGGGGCGGGATGTGCTCGACGCGGTGCAGGTCTCGGTCAACCCGCGCGTCATCCAGACGCCGAAGGTCGCGGCGATGGCGAAGGACGGGATCCAGCTCATCGCGACGGCGCGCGTGACGGTGCGGGCCAACATCAACCGCCTCGTCGGCGGGGCGGGGGAGGAGACGATCCTCGCGCGCGTCGGCGAAGGCATCGTGTCGACGATCGGGTCGGCCTCATCCCACAAGGCCGTGCTCGAGAACCCGGACAACATCTCGAAGACCGTGCTCGCGAAGGGACTCGACTCCGGCACGGCGTTCGAGATCCTCTCCATCGACATCGCCGACGTCGACGTCGGGAAGAACATCGGCGCGGAACTGCAGACGGACCAGGCGGAAGCCGACAAGCGGATCGCGCAGGCGAAGGCCGAGGAGCGCCGGGCCATGGCGGTCGCCTCGGAGCAGGAGAACCGGGCGCTCGTCGAGCAGATGCAGGCCGAGGTCGTGAAAGCGGAGGCGGAAGTCCCCCTCGCGATGGCCGAGGCGTTCCGCGAGGGCAACCTCGGGATCATGGACTACATGAAGTACCGCAACATTCAGAGCGATACGCAGATGCGGAGGTCCATCGCGAAGCCGCCCGAGAGCGACAAGGACGGCTGATGCCCGATCTCGAAGGGGCGCTGCCCCTGATCCTGCTGATGATCTTCCTCTGGGTGCGCAGCATCGGCGCCGCGATGAAGAAGAACCGCCAGCGGCAGGAACAGGCGCTCGAGCAGGCGGGGGCGGCCCCGGATTTCGAAGCCGAGCCGTCGCGCGTTCAGACCGTCGAACCCGCGGGAGGAGAGGCGCCGACTCCGGCGCGGCGTCCGACGTTGCGCGACCAGTTGCGCGACATGGGCCGCCAGCTCGAGCAGCAGATGCAGCAGGCCGCGGAGGAGGGCCGGCCGGGCAGCATGGTGGGGCACGTGGACCCGGCGGAGGCCCCCGAGCCTCCTCCGTTCATCCGGCCGGCTCCGGCACCCGCTCCGCGCCCGGTGGCGAGCGCACTGCCGCCAGCGCCTCCGGTGCGTGAAAGCCCGCGGCGCCGCCCGCCCGGGCGCGGGGCAGCGAGTGCGCGCCGTGAACCGCAGGAGCCCGTCACGTCAAGCCGGCGTGCCTCCGGGCAGGGCGGTCCGCTGGAACGTCTCGAGCGCTACCCCTCGCTCGCGCGGGCCGTGATCCTCTCCGAGATCCTGGGCCGGCCGCCGGGTCTGTCCGACGACCGGAACGTCTGAACCGGCCTGGCAGGCCGAGGCCCGCCGCGCCTACCGGCTGTGCAGGGCGAAGGCGGCTCCCTGCGGGTCGATGCCCTGCAGGATGAACTCGCCGCCGGGGACTTCCATCGGCCCGATGACGACCGATCCGCCCAGCTCCTTCACCAACTCCGCCGAGGCGTGCACGTCGGACACGAGGATGTAGAGCCCCCAGCACGGCGGCGGCATGTCGTCGCTCCGGTTCATCATGCCGCCCAGTTCCTTGCCGTCGCGCCCGTACATCTGGTAGATGCCGGCCTCGCCCATGTCCATCGCCGTCGTCTTCTCCCACCCGAACAGATCGGCGTAGAACGGCCACGCCGCCTCGATGTCGCCGGCGATCAGCTCGTGCCAGGAGAACTCTCCGAGGGCCGGATCGCCGTCGTGCCCGGGCGTGTCGCCGGAGGGCTGGTAGGCCGTGAACACCGCGCCGCCGGGATCCCTGAGGACCGCGATCTGGCCGACTTCGGGGATCTCCATGCGGTGGATCGTGCCGCCCCCCAGCCGCTCCGCCTGCGCCACCGTCGCGTCCACGTCCGGCGTCGACAGGTAGGGCATCCAGTGGGCCGGGGCTCCGCCCGCGAGGGCGTCGGCCGGCAGCTGCATCACGCCGCCGATGGGCGTGCCGTTGTTGTTCCAGGTGATGTACTCCGGGCCTTCGCCCTGCCAGGCGCCGGTCTCCCAACCGACGATCTTCCGGTAGAAGTCCTGCGCGCCTTCGAGGTCCGTCGTGAGAAGCTCGTACCAGCAGAAGCGGCCGAGCGGCGTTTCAGACATCGCGTGTCTCCTGTGGATCAGTCGTGATCGTCGAGGAAAGGTGATTTCTTCCGGCGCGGTTCGTAGTCCCCGAAGGGCGAAGCACGCGGAGTGCCGCGGTCGGTCCTCGCCTCCGGCGTCGCGGCGCCGAGTATGGACTGGAGTTCCTGCTCGCTGAGTTCGAACGGGTCGTCCCCGGCGTAGAGTGGGGGACGTACGCGGTACGGCGTGCCCGGGTTTCCCGACAGCGGCTCGAACCGCCATTCGGACCGGGAGGCCACGCGTACTTCCCAGCGGTTTCCCCGGCGGTCGGAGAATTTTCGATGGCTCACGGTCGCTTCCTTTCGGGTGGGGACGTCCGGCCGCCTGAGGAGCGGAGCAGGATTGCGGTCCCGCCCAGCCCGATGACGGCGAACGCGAACCACTGGATCGCGTACGACAGATGCGGCCCGGCGTCGGTCTCGAGCGCGCGGGCGGGGCGCAGGACGCCGCCCGGGGGAGGATCGTCCGCCCGCAGGACGTGGGACGTGGGGTCGAGGTCCGTCTGTTCGCGGATCAGGGCCAGGTCGAGCCCCGCGATCGCGAGGCGCTGCGCGCCGGCGACCTCGATGCGGAGCGGCTGCCCGCCGCGTCCGTCCCGCGAGGACACGAAGACCCCCTCGACCGTGGCGGGGGGTGGGACCTGCCCGCGAGGACCCGCGCCCTCTTCGGCCGCCTCCGGCGAGTCCGTCCACCCGGACGCGAGGTCGGGGCGGAGGCCGTCGGGGGCGGGCAGCCAGCCGCGCAGGACCATCACCACCTGCCCGGCGTCGCCGCCGACCAGGAAGGGGGTCAGCACCTCCGCGCCGGCCCGCCCGTCCAGGGTGCGGCTCCGGAGGATGACTTCGCCGGCCCGGTCCCACCGGCCGGCGAGCCGCGCGCGGCGGCCGATGAGGCCCGCCGTGTCGGGAGGCACGTCGCCGGGCCCGCGCCACTCGAGCCGCGGGGCCTCGGCGCGCTCGGCGCGCGCCCGCACTCCGGCGCTCCGTTCGCCATGCCGGTCGAGTTGCCAGAACCCGAGGCGGACGAAGAGCGCCCCCAGGACGAGGGCCACGGCGCAGAGCAGGATCCTACGGTTGATGGTCACGGCACACGAGTCTATCCGGTCGGGGTGGCGAACGCAGCCGTACGCGCGTTCGCGGCCGCCTTGCCGCACCGCCGCCGATACGCCGATCTTCCCGCGATGATTTTCCAGAGCCCCCATCCCCCGATCGTCGTCCCGGAGCAGTCGTTCTCCGATTATCTCCTGGGTTTCCTCGGGGACCGCCGGGACAAACCCGCGTTCATCGAAGGACCGAGCGGCCGCTCGGTGACCTACGGGCAGCTCCGGGATCAGGCGCGCGCCGCCGCGCGGGGACTCGCGGCCCGCGGACTGGGGCGGGGAGGCGTGGTCGCCATCTGCAGCCCGAACGTGCCCGAGTACGCGACGGCGTTCGTGGCGGCCGGCATGGCCGGGGGCTGCAGCACGACGCTGAACCCTCTCAGCACCGACGACGAACTCGTCTCCCAGTTGAACGATTCCGGCGCCCGCTGGTTCATCACCGTGCCCCCGCTCCTCGAACGGGCGCGAGCGGTCGCGGCACGAACGGGCATCGAAGAGATCTTCGTTTTCGGACAGGCCGAGGGCGCCACCGCCTTCGCCGACCTCGTCGCAGAGGGGATGGCAGACGGGATCGAGGATGGGATGCCGACGGCTGCGGAACCGGCGGGCATCCTCAATCCCGCCGACGACCTTCTCACGCTCCCGTATTCGAGCGGCACGACGGGCGTTTCGAAGGGCGTGATGCTCACGCACCGGAACCTCGTCGCGAACATCGAGCAGTTCAGCGCCGTCGGCCTCGTGAACGCCGACGACGTCGTGCTCGCCGTCCTCCCCTTCTTCCACATCTACGGGATGGTCGTCGTCATGAGCGGCGCCCTGAAGGCGGGCGCCACCGTCGTCACCATGCCCCGCTTCGATCTTGAGGAGTTCCTCGGGGCGATTCAGCAGTACCGGGCCACGAGTCTCTACCTCGTGCCCCCTATCCTGCTCGGCCTCGCCAAGCACCCCGCGGTCGACGGCTACGACCTCTCGTCCGTGAACTGGATCATGTCCGGGGCGGCCCCGCTGGGAGAGGAGGTCGCCCTCGCCTGCCAGGCACGGCTCGGGTGCCGCGTGTTCCAGGGTTACGGCCTCACGGAGGCGAGTCCCGTGACGCACGTCTGTTTCGGCGAGAACCTCGATGCGGACAAGATCGGGACGATCGGGCCGGTCATCCCGAGTACCGAGATGATGATCGTGGATCTCGAGTCCGGGGAGGCGCTGGGACCCGGCGGGGAAGGGGAGGTGTGGGTCCGCGGCCCCCAGGTCATGAAGGGCTACCTCAACAATCCGGAGGCCACGGCGAGCACGGTCGACGCCGAGGGCTGGCTGCACACGGGTGACGTGGGGCGCGCGGACGAAGATGGATATGTGACGATCGTCGGCCGGGCCAAGGAACTCATCAAGTACAAGGGCTACCAGGTGGCTCCGGCCGAACTCGAGGACGTTCTTCTCTCCCACCCGGCCGTGGCGGATGTTGCCGTGATTCCGGTGCCGGATGAGGAGGCGGGAGAGGTCCCGAAGGCGTGCGTCGTGCGGGCGGGAGACGTGAGCGGCGAGGAGATCATGCTGTACGTCGCGGAGCGCGTGGCTCCGCAGAAGAAGGTCCGCGCCGTGGAATTCCTCGAGGAGATCCCGAAGTCGGCGTCGGGCAAGATCCTGCGGCGGTTCCTCGTGGAGCGCGAGCGGGCCGCGGCGTCGTGAGCGAGGCGCTGCAGGAGAGGTACGCGCCCGAGTCGATCTGTTTCGGCTGCGGTCCGGCGAATCCTGAGGGGCTCCGGCTGCGCAGCTTCCCCGCGGCGGACGACGGCCACGAGGTGGTGGCCGAATGGACGCCCGGGCCGAATCACCGGTCGTTCCCGGGCATGCTCAACGGGGGGATCATCGGGACGCTGCTCGACTGCCAGTGCAACTGGTGCGCCGCGCACTACTTCATGCGAACGCGCGGCCTGGACCATCCGCCCGTTACCGTGACGGCCGAATACACGGTGCGGCTCCGGAAGCCGACCCCATCCGACGGCCCGCTGCAACTCCGGGCGCGGATCGCCGAGGCCGGAGAGCGCAAGGTCGTGGTCGAAGCCGAACTGCTTTCCGGCGGCGAGTGCACGGCTACGTGTTCGGGGACGTTCGTGGCCATCAAGGAGGGACATCTGGCACATGGAACCCGATAAAGCGGTCGCTCGCATCTCCGGCGCCCGGGGTCTCGTCGTCCGCCACCTCATCCTCTGGGGTCTCGTGTTTGCGGGGGGCGCCTCGTCGACGGCACGGCTCTCCGCCCAGATGGCGGACGCCGCCGGGTCGGCGCCGTTCGAGGTGTGGGAGGCTTCGATCCCCGAGCTTCAGGCGGCGCTCGAGTCGGGCCGGGTGACCTCGGCCGGCCTGGTGGACGCCTACCTCGCCCGGATCGCGGCGTACGACCGGGCGGGGCCGACGCTCAACGCGATCATCCGCCTCCATCCCACGGCGAGGGAACAGGCGCGGCAGCTCGACGCGGATCGTGCGTTGGGGCGGGTGCGGGGGCCGCTGCACGGGATCCCCATCCTCCTGAAGGACAACTACGACACCTTTGACATGCACACGGCCGGGTCGACGGTCGCGCTCGCCGGGTGGATGCCGCCGGACGACGCCTTCCAGGTGCGGAAGCTGCGCGAGGCGGGGGCGATCATCCTCGCCAAGACGAACATGCACGAACTGGCGGCGGGGATCACGAGCATCAGTTCGCTCGGCGGGCAGACGCGGAACCCTTACGATCCGGCGAGGAACCCCGGCGGCTCTTCGGGCGGGACGGGCGCCGCGGTCGCGGCGAGCTTCGGCGCCGTGGGATGGGGGTCGGACACGTGCGGCTCGATCCGCATCCCGTCGTCGGTCCACAACCTCGTCGGGCTGCGGCCGACGAAGGGACTGTCGAGCATCGATGGGCTCATCCCCCTCTCGCACACGCAGGATACGGGCGGGCCGCTGGCGCGCTCCGTCGTGGACCTCGCGATCGCCCTCGACGCGACGGTCGGCGCGGACGCGGCGGATCCGGCCACGGAGGCGATGCGGGGCCGGGAGCCCGTCGGCTTCCGCGCGGCGCTCGACGCGGGGTCGCTGTCGGGGGCGCGCATCGGGGCTCTGACGGAGTGGCTGTCGGATTCGGGCGCCGAAGCTCCGGTCACCGCGGCGGTGCGCGCCGCCCTCGACGCGATGGCCGCCGCGGGGGCGGAGATCGTCGATGTCGAGATCCCCGAGCAGGATTCGCTGCTCGCGAACACGAGCGTGATCGGGCACGAATTCGCCGTGGATCTCGCCGAGTACCTGGCCGCTGCCGGCGGCGCGCCGGTGGCGTCGCTCGGGGAGATCGTGGAACTGGGACTGCACCACGAGCAGCTCGACGGCACCTTCCGGCGGCGCAGCGAGGCGGGCCCGCGCGACGAGGCGGCCTACGCCGAGGCGCTGGAACGGCAGGCCGCGCTGCGGGAAGCGATCGTGGCGTTCATGGACGCGGAGCGGCTCGACGCGATCGCCTACCCGACGCTGCGGCGCGACCCGGCGCGGATCGGCTCACCGCCGGTCGGAGGGACGTGCCAGTTGGCCGCGCACAGCGGGCTGCCGGCGATCAGCGCGCCCGCGGGCTTCACGCGGACCGGGATGCCGACCGGCGTCGAGCTGATCGGCCGCCCGTTCGAGGATGCGCGCCTGGTCTCGTTCGCGTACGCGCTCGAACGGGCGATCGAGCCGCGCCGCGCGCCACCCCGCACGCCCCCGCTCGTGGACGGCCGCGCGCCGGACCCGCTCCGCTTCAGCGTCGTCGGCGACGGCGGATGGGCCGGGCGGCCCGCCGCCCCTCGGCTCCACGGCAGTTTCAGCCTCGACCTGCCGCGCGGCACGCTGCGCTACCTCATCTCCACGTCCGCCCTCGGGCCGGCGGACGCCCACGCGATCGTGCTTCAGCGCCGGGGCAGCGGGACGCGGCCGAACGCCGTCGTGCGACGCCTTTCCGGCCCGGGCCGCACATCGGCCGAGGGCACATTGACGCTGAGCGCCGCCGACTTGGACGACCTCCTGGCGGGGCGGTTCGAACTCGCGCTCTACACCGCCGCCCGCCCGCGCGGCGCCGTCCGTCTCCTGCTCTCGCCGGAAAACTGAGGGACAGGCTGCTAGGAGATGGAGCCCCCGCCGTAGGCACCCAGGAGCAGAGCTTCTTCGCTGAAGCGCTCCGGGCGGTAGGGGGCGAGGTCGATGTCGGGCGTCTCGCCCAGCAGGGATTGCGCCACGCAGCGCCCGATGGCCGGGGCCAGTTTGAACCCGTGCCCGGAGAAGCCATACGCGAGGTAAAGGCCGGGCAGGCCGGGTGCGGGGCCCAGCACCGGATTCCAGTCCGGTGTGATGTCGTAGGGTCCCACCCACGAGTCCGTGAGGCGCGCACCCTCGAAGGCCGGCATGCGGGCTCCGATCTGCGTCCGCTGCAGGGAGACGAGGTCGCGCGGGGCCGTGGCGGTCATGCGGTCGGGATCTTCCAGCGGGTCTCCGAAGTCTCCGGTCCCCACGAGCACGACACCGCCATCGGCAGGCCGAAAATACATCTTGTTATCGACAGTAAGATCTTTGACGATGGGAAGTTCAGGACCATAGTCAGAGGCGCCGCCGAACGTCAGCACCACGTGCCGCGACACCTGCAACCGGAGGGCTTCGACCGCATCTTCCGATAGGCCGGATTCCGCGTAGAGACCGCGGGTCCAGGGGCCCACCGCACTCACGACGCACCGGGCCTCCACCGTCCCGCCGGGCGTTGTCACACCGGTTACGCGACTCGCGGAGGTCCCGCCGTCCGGCGCGAGGCACAGCCGCTCCACGGGTGTGTGCTCGGACACCGCGACCCCACGCCGCCGCGCGGCCGCGACGTACCCCAGCGTTGTGGCGACCGGATCCGCGTAGCCGGAGGTGGGTTCCCAGCCGATCGCCGCCACGTCTTCCAGGTCGAGCCAGGGGTGCAGCGCGCGTGCCTCCGCCCGGTCGATGGGCGACGTGTCCGCGCCCAGCTCCCGCTGCCGCGCGAGATTGTCGGCCAATCGGTCGGCGACCGCCCCGGGCCCGGCAAGGATGAGGTAGCCCGAGTTCACGAAGCCGCTCGCCACATCTTCCTCGCCGAGCGCTTCCCGGAAATCGCGGAACACCTCGAGGCTCCGGAGCGTCAGCTGGGTGTTGCTCGCGACGGAGTAGTGGCTGCGGATGATGGCGCACGACCGCCCCGTGCCCCCGCCGCAGACTTCTCCCCGGTCGAAGAGGGCGACCGAGGCGTCCGACAGCTCCGCCAGGTGGAAGGCGATAGAGGTGCCGACGACGCCCCCGCCCGCGATCGCGAAGTCGTAGCCGCTCTTCACCGGTCCGCCTCCCACCGTCGGTCGGCCCGTAAGCCGCCGCTGCCGGCCCTACCTGCAGGGTCCGTCAGCGGGACGTCACGCCCGGCAGCCCCTCCGGCTCGTCGTCCCACCACCAGAGCGGGGCCAGCGGCCGCTGCCGGGGGTGGATCTCGTCCAGCGTATCCGCGTCGTACAGGCGCCCATTGAACATCACCTGTTCGATCGCGTTCGTGTTGCGAAGGTCGTCGAGCGGGTTCGCCGCCAGGATCACGAGATCGGCGAGCTTGCCCGCCTCGATGGAGCCCAGGTCGCGATCGAGGCCGATCGCTTCGGCGCCGAAGATCGTGGCCGTGCGCAGCGCGTCGTGCTCATCCATGTCGTCGGCCGCCATCGCCCACAGCTCCCAGTGGTAGCCGAGCCCCTGCAACTGGCCGTGGCTCCCCACGCCCGCCTTGCCCCCCGCGTCGACGAGGTTCCTGACGAACTCCCCGTGTTGCACGAACACGTGCTGGTCCTCGCGGAACCACTGAGGCCGGCGCAGGGTGCGCGAGTCCACCTCATCGTGTGGGACGAAGCGGCGCAGCTTCGGATCGTCGTGCGGGTTCTCGCGGGAATAGAAGTAGTTCTCCGCCCACGGGCCCCCGTACGACACCAGCAGCGTCGGCGTGTAGACCCGACCCGTCTCGGCGAAGAGCCGCACGTAGTCCTCATACACCGGGAAGACGGGGATCGAGTGCTCGAGCCCCGGATATCCGTCGATCGTCTCGGTGAGGTTCTGCCGGAGGTTGAGCGAGCCCTCCGTCGTCGGCATGAGCCCGAGTTCGCGCGCCGCCATGATGATGTGCTGCCGGCCCTTCCGCGCCGCGGCCACGTACATCTTGATCGTCTTCGTGTCGAAGTAGTCGGCGTAGCGGGAGAGGACGTTCCTCGCCTCTTCCTCCGTGTCGATCCCGTCCTGCCAGAAGACGCCCGGCCCGGTCGAGTAGACCCGCGGCCCGAGCACGCTCCCGGTGCGGACCATGTCCGCGTACGAGAGGACTTCCGTGTTCCCGGTCTGCGGATCCCGGGTCGTCGTCACGCCGTACGCGAGGTTGGCGAGGTACGGCCACACGTCCGTGCGGTGGAGCTGGTCGCGGGCCCGCAGGTGCGCGTGCGTGTCCACGTATCCCGGCACGACCGTCCGGCCGCTGATGTCGAAGACGACGGCATCTTCCGGCACGGCGACCGAACCGCTCGCGCCCACCGCCTCGATCCGGTTGTTCCGGACCACGATGTCCGCGTTCTCGATGACCTCGTCACCGTTCATCGTGATCGCGCGCCCGCCGCGGAGCACCGCGACGCCCGTGGGGATGTCGCGCGGCGCGTCGATGAGGATGCGGTGTTCCTCCGCCCGGTAGCCCTCGTCCTCCTCTTCTTCTTCGGCTTCCTCTTCCTCTTCCTCCTCGGCCGCTCCGGCCTCCTCGTCCGTCTCATCGACATCTTCGGCCGCTTCGGCCGCCTCCACGCTGTCCTGGTACGCTCGCGCGGCGTCGAGGTCATAGGAGAAGTGGGCGTTGCCGAGCGAGAAGTGCACCGTGCGGCCGTCGCCGCTCCAGGCGGGGAACTCGCCGCCGATATCGGTGACGCGGCGCGCGGGGAGGGAGGCGTTGTCCGGGTTGGAGACGTTGATCGTCGGCGTCACGCCGGCGCGTGGTACCGTAACGGTGTAGATCTCGCGCTGGATCTCCGCGAGCGCCTGGTCGCCGCGCGGCGCCATCTCGATGGTCGAGGGGGAGAGGCCCTGCGTCGAACCCTGCGGCGTGGGTCCGCGCACCTTCACATGCTCCTTCTCGTCCGTCCCATCCCATCGAATCGAGACCAGGGCGTCGGGGAAACGGAAGAGATGGATGCGGTCGTTCTCTTCCACGAAGTGGGGATTCGCCCGTCCGTCCGTGGGCGCGATGAGCGTCGCCGGCCCGCCGCCGTCGCCGTCCGGGTCGGCGGACACCCACACGATCTCGGTGCCCGGCGCGCCTCCCTCGCCCTGCGTCTCGTAGGCCCGCGCGAACCCCCGCACGGCGACGATCCGGTCGCCCGGCCCCCACGCGGGGGCGAAGTACGTCGCCGCGTCGCGCGTGAGCCGCACCGGGTCCCCGCCGCCGCTCCGCACCTTGTAGAGATGTCCCGCGTTCCCGTCCCACGTCGAGTACGCGATCCACGCGCCGTCCGGCGACCAGGTTGCGAAGTGCTCCGACATGTCCGCGTCCGTGAGACGCTCGGGGTTCGACCCGTCCGGGCCCGACACCCAGAGACGGTCCAGCGCCGTGAAGGCGAGCCGGTCGCCGGACGGGGAGGGCGCCGCATCGCGGATCTGGCGCACGGTGAAGGTCGGCGTGTCCTCGATCGGGTAGTCGAAGTCGACCCGCGGTCCCAGCGCGAGGTCGAACTGCACCCGGAAGGGGATCTCCTCGGCGCCGCCCCCCTCGACCGGGAGCTTCCAGATCTTCCCGCCATAGGAGGCGACGAGGTGCCGCGAATCGGGCGTGAACGACATGCCGGGGAGCACGTCCAGCGTGGCCCGCGACTCCTGGTCGTCGTGCTGGACGGGATAGGCGAGCCAGCGTTCGTCGCCGCTCTCGAGGTCCCGGATGATGAGCCCGGTGTGGGCCTCGTGGCGCGTTCCGAACACGAGCCAGCGGCCGTCGGGCGAGAGCACGGGCCGGATCGCGGAGCCGTACCGCGAGGAGCGAGTGTATCGCTCGCCCGACTCGCGGTCGTACGCCTCGAGCTGGTACTGCGGGAACTGGGCGTTGTACGTCCAGTCGCCGGTGCGGCGCGCGTACCAGATGTAGCGCCCGTCCGGGGAGACCGCGGCGCCGAGCATCTTCAGGTTTTCGGGCTCCGAGACGAGTTCGATCCCGCTCCCGCCGTCCACGTGGAACATCTTGAGCTTCGGCAGCCCGCCGCCGCGGAAGCCGCCCATCGACGCCACGATGTAGTCCCCGTCCGGAAGCCACTCGGGAGACTCGGCGCGATTCGCCGCCCCCCTGGAGATCTGCGTCCTGTCGGAGCCGTCGAGCGAGCGGATCCAGATGTTCTGCCCGCCGTCGTAATCGGAGGTGTAGACGATCCGCGCACCATCCGGAGAGAAGCGGGGCTGCGCGTCGAAGGCCATCCCGGACGTGAGCTGCGTCGCATCCCCGCCGCCGATCGGGATGGTGAAGAGGTTCCCGAGATAATCGAAGACGATCGTCTCGCCGTCCGGACTCACGTCGAGAGAAATCCAGCTCCCCTCGGTCATGTCCATGGCGACGGTGCGATCGACCGGCAGCGGCAGATCCTCGTTCTCCGGCCCTTCGGCCCCATTCGGAGCTTCCTGTGCGGCGGTCGCTCCCGCTCCGGCGAGAAAGAATGCAACGGAGAGACCGCACGAGGCGACGGCACGGAACGCGGCGGTAATGAACGACGGCTTCCTCATCGGACGACTCCCGGGAATGTTGACCTTGGCCTGGGCATGTGCTCGACGGGCACGTTGCGGTTTGCGCGGCGTGCCGCGGCCATGCACTCTCCCGTCCCATGAATCATATCTCCCTGCTCGCCATTGCGGGCAGTTGCCGCCGACGGTCGTTCAATCGGGCGCTTCTGCGGGCCGCCATCGCGCGGGCGCCGGAGGGCGTCGAGATCCGGGATTTCGATCCGTCGCGGTTGCCGTTCTACGACGGAGACGTGGAGGCTGCGGGCGATCCGGACGAGGTCGCGGAATTCAAGGCCGCCGTTCACGCGGCGGACCTGGTGCTGCTCGTGACGCCGGAGTACAACGGCGGTCTGCCGGCGGTGCTCAAGAACGCGGTGGACTGGGGGTCGCGGCCGCCGCGTCCTCAGGCGTGGGACGGGAAGCCGGTCGCGATCATGGGGGCGACGCCCGGCCGCCTGGGGACGGCGCTGGCCCAGCGCTCCCTGCGCGAATCGCTCGCGGGGCTGAACGCCCACGTGATGCCGCAGCCGCGGGTTCTGCTCTCGGGGGCGGGCGCCGTGTTCGACGACGACCTCGAACTGGCGGACGAAACGACCGGGAAGCATCTCGACAGGTTCATGTCCGCCGCCGCAGAATGGGCACGTCGATTCCGCTGAACGATCAGGCAGGTGGGGGAGAGGTTTTGTCCGACGCCGACGGCGCCCGTGTCATCTTCGAGAAACTGGCGGATGATGTTCGCGTTCCGACGCGAGCCACGGAGCAGTCGGCCGGATACGACATCCGGGCGCATCTCACGTGCGGGCCGGTTCGGGTCCATCGGGGGGCCAACCGCAAGACCATCTCCGTCACCGCGACCTCAACGGGGAAGAGCGCCCCTTCGATCGCCCTCGAACCCGGCGACCGGGCGCTCGTGCCCACGGGCTTCCGCGCCCGTCTGCCCGACGGCTACGAAGCGCAGATCCGCATGCGGTCGTCGCTCGCCTGGAAGCGCGGGCTCACGGTGCCCAACGCGCCCGGCACGGTGGACGCGGACTATCCGGACGAGTGGTTCGTCCTCGTTCTCAACTCGGCGCCGCACCCCATACGGATCGAACACGGCGAACGGATCGCCCAGGTCGTCCTTCACCGGTACCGGGTCGCGCGCTGGGAGGAGGGGCCGGTCGCGATCTCGACGGACCGCGCCGGCGGGCTCGGCAGCACCGGCAAACGCTAAGGAGAAGACGCGATGTCCGAACTGCAGGAATGGCTCCTCGCCATCCCCGTCCTGATCACGCTGCTCGTCATCTTCCTCGTCGAAGTCACCGGCTCGTCCAGGCGCTGAAGCGCCCTGCGCCGGCGAGGAAGCGACCGCCAGGCTAGCGGAACGGCTCGGGGCCGGGGCGCTCGAACGGTTCCGTTTCCTCCATGCGGTCGACTTCGATCGTGTCCGCGTGCGGGCAGGCGACCGAACGCGACGCGGCCCCCTCGACGATGAGATAGTCCCCGGTCGCGGCGTCTCCCAGGTTGCCGGCCAGCGTGTAGGCGTACCCGTCCCGGTCCTCGAACGTCACACAACCGTTCTCCTGCCCCGCGATCATGCCGGTGCGTTGGATCCGGCCCGCCTCATCCGTCACGTGGAACGGGTCGGAGAGCCCCGTGGGCGCGAAGTTCCCGTTGAAGATGATGAAGACGACCGCCCGGTCCCACGTCGCGGTCTCCGGCACGCTCACCGTGGCCCCGATCTCGCCGAACTCGCCCTGATCGCCGGTCCCGAGTTCCTCGAAGCCTGTGCCGATGGCTCCCAGGCCGACGACGACCCTCGCCTGGAGCGGGATGTTCTCGGTGTAGAGGCTGACCTCGGTGCCCGGCGGCCCGATGCGGGGCTCCATCGTCTGGATCTGGCGCAGAGAGTCGGGCGTGGCCGGGTTCGGGTGCGCCTGCGCGAACGCGTGGCCGGGGACGAGGAGCAGGATCGACAGCGCGCCTAGACCCGGGAAGGTGCGGACGGCGTCGCGTCGCGTCAGGAATCGAATCATGATGGCCTCCGGGCGAAATCCTCATGTCCATGCTGGGTCCGGCGCCACCTAACCCGCAAGCGGAGGCGCTTCTGCCCCGGGTGCGGGCGAGGCGTTAGCTTTCGGATTCAGCGCGCGCCGGGGTGGCGGAATTGGCAGACGCATCGGACTTAAAATCCGAAGGGGTCCATCCCCGTGTGGGTTCGAGCCCCACCCCCGGCATCTCCCGAACCGGAGTGCGGGGGGCGATCGCGCTCCCGCACTCCGGTTTACGGCCAGCGGGCCGGTTGCGGCCGGTCAGCCCGGTCGGGACCCCGCTAGAACGGGTTGAAGTCCCAGCGCATCCGGGCAAGGACGACGCGGCCGATCGCCGGCGCTCCCGCTATGCTCTGGTACGCCTGGTCGAAGACATTGGACACGTCCACCTGGAACCAGAGGTCGTCGTACCCCGGGATACGGAAGCCGAAATTCGCGTCCAGCGTGGTGATGGCCGCGAGATCGCCCGCCCACGGTCCCGAGTTGAACGGGAAGCCGTTCTGCGCCCGGAACCGCAGGCCGCCGTTGACGCCCGAATCGTCGTTCCGGTACGTGAGCGCTGCCGTCCCGCGCACCGTCGGCGAATTCAGCGAGACCTCGCTCAGGAGTTCGCCCGCCGTCTCGAAGGTGTTTCGACTGATGAACGAGAGAGACGTGGCCATCTCCAGTCGGTCGCTGAGGAGAAAACCGGCGCCGAACTCGCCCCCCATCACGTCGAACCCGCCGGCGTCCTGGTATCCGGCCACGACCGTCGCGGCGGTGCCGCCGGCGCTCGTGGGAGTTACGGCCCCGAGCGGAATCTGCGCCGCCTGGTCCGCAATAAACTGCGCCGTCCCCAGCGCCTCTGCCTCGGTGGCGAACGCCACGCCGACGAGCTGTCGGAACACGTTCGAGAGATAGGCCCCGAGCTGCGGACCGTTGAGGAAGACGTGCGGGGAGATGATCCGGAGGGGCGCGATGTAACTGTCGTAGCGGGTGAACCAGGCGTTGGCTCCGACGGAAACGTTGTCTCCGAACACGCCCTTGTACCCGAACTCGAACGTGTTGCGGACCGTCGGCCCCAGCGCCTCGATGTCCTGGAGGTTCGCGAGGTCGACCGCTTCGCAGAACGGGGGCGCCACGCATCCCGGGGGCGGCGCACCACCGCCCGCGACCTCCGTATCGAGCAGGAGCGCCAGCACGCCGACCTGGTCCGCCGACGGAACGGGGATCAAGGGCACCAGCGCGGCCGCCTGCGGAAGGAGCGCGCCGATCAGGTTCGTAGCCGTAGCCCACAGCTGCGCCGTCGTCGTCGGCAGGAACTCGCGAGGGCTGCCGCCGCCCAGCACGTGGAAGGGCGACATGTGCATGGGGATCCCGTTCTCCCGCATGTACATGTGCCCGTTGCCCGCGGATCCCGTGGCCCGAAGGTCGTAGAAGAACGGCGTGCCCGTGATGGGGACCGTTCCTCCCGAGATGTCCAGGAACTGGTTCGTGGACGTGGGCGTCGAGAACGCCCGGTTGAACGTCAGCCGGAACGAGTTCGCAGCGTCCGGCTTGAAGACGAGCGCGGCGCGCGGCGAGAACACGGGATCCGCGAGGTTGCTGTTATGGTCGTACCTGAAGGCGCCCGTGAGATCGAACTTCGGGCTCAGGGCCCACTCCCACTGGAGGTAGCCGCCGACCTCCGTCGTCTGATCATCGTCCTCGAACTTTCCGTTGATCGTCCCATCGCTGTCCGGGTTCGTCCCCAGGTAATCCACCCCGTAGATGAGCCGGTGCGCCGATCCGATCCGTGACTGGTACTGCAACTGGCCGACCAACAGCGAGGAGTTATCGTAGATCGGACGGCCGGAGCGGAGGAGGAAGGCCTCGTCGTTCGTGTTGTAGTTGTAGAAGAGCTGCGCGAAGAGGTCCTTGTGCCGGAGGCGGGCCTGCCCGTAGGTGACGCCCCAGTTGGTGACGTTGGAGGCGCCCAGCCCCGTGAGCTCCGTCGCCTGCGCGGCGACGTTGCGCCCGGCGGCGAGAATGAGCGACGTCCCCGGGGATGGCTCGAAGTCCATGCGCGCGTCCACGCCCCAGTTCCTGTGCCCGTCGTCGCGCCCCATCGCCACGTTCCGGGCCGACTGCGCCAGCACGCCGTGATCCGCCGGATTCGTCAGGTCGAGTCCCGACGTGAACCCCTGGCAGGCCGGCGATGAGGGGTCGAAGCCGGCTCCGATACAGGCCTGGCCCGCGCCCTGCAACTGCGCCTCGACCAGGTCGTTGAAGACGTATTCGGTCGCGTCGAAGTACTGGCCCGAAATCTTGAATCCGAACTTGTCGCTGGGGGCCACGGCGATGCGTCCATCGAACTGGAACAGCCCGGCGTCCTCGCCCTGGATGGGGCCGCTGCCAAGAAGCCCCGCCTCGTCGCCCTGCTGACGGAGGCCGCCGCCCACCGAGAAGCTGGCGCCCGGCGAGCGAATCGGGGACTTCGTCATGTAGTGGACGACGCCGCCCGCTGCGTTCGGTCCGTAGAGCGCCGATCCGGGCCCGAGGACGGTCTCCACCCGCTCCATGTCCAGTTCCGACGTCGGGTTCAGATAGAAGAGGTTCACGCGCAGCGACGGTACGCGCGCGATTCGGTTGTCCGTCATGAACAGCGTGCGGCCGGAGAAGACGTTGTTGAATCCGCGCAGCACCGCGGCGCGGCCGCGGATCCCCGTGCGGGCGACGTCGACGCCCGGCTGATGTTCCACGTGCTCGATCGGAGACGTCACCTGGCGTTCTTCGATGTCGCGCAGCGACACGACCTCGACCGCGGCCGGCGCCTCCAGCGCCTTCTCGTACGTGCGGGAGGTCGTCACCGTGAGCGGGTTCAGTTCGTAGGCCTGCTCCTCCATGGTCGTCGACAGGGACATCGACTGGCCGGCCGCGACGGTCTGCGACTCCATGACCACGGTCACCCAGCCCGGTGCGGTGAACCGGATCGAGTACGAGCCGGCCGACACCCCGTCGATGGCAAAGGTGCCGCCCGGGCCCGTGGTGGCCTGCGCCGCCACGGCGCCCTGCGCGTCCAGGACCTCGACCAGCACGGCCGCCAGGGGTGCGCCCGTGGCGTCATCCGTGACCGAACCTGCGATTCGACCCTGCGCCCACGCGGCGCCGGGGAGAGCCCCGAACGCGATGACCGCCGCCAGAAGCAAGGTGCCCCGCCCAGCATTACGACCGAAACGAACTCCGGATCCCGTCATCGCAAGCGCCTCCCGCCTCTCGGTTGAAACTGCCCGGCAGCTGTCCTCTACAAGCTAAGTGGAACCCCGGATTCTGTCAGCGCACGCGGCCGAAGCGGACGTCGCGCGTACGGACGTTGGAGAGGTAGAAGCCGATCACCTGGCCGTTGCGGTCCCGCTCGAAGGCGAACGACAGTCCGCCGCCCGAGAATTGATCCTCTTCTCCGGGTTCGAGTTCCGCCCGGTCGAGCCGGCGCTGGTGCAGGATGAGCGTTCCATCTTCCACGGTGAAGGCATAGAACGTCTCCAGTTCGTCGCTGAAAAAGCGACCGGCGAAGTCGGCCAGGTCCTCCTCCGTCGGTTCCCATCCCTCCGCCTCGTCACCCTCGAGGCGGGTGGCGTGGTTGTCCCCGTTCTGGTGCAGCGTGAGCCCTTCAACGTCGCCCTCCTCGTCCCGCAGGAAGGTGACGGAAGCCTCGACGGCGAGCAGGCGGAAGGTCGAGTCGGAGGTGGGGACGATCTCGAGTCGCTGCTGACCCGTCGCCTGCGCGTAGAAAGTGTCGTCCTCGCGCGTGAAGGTGAGGATGAAGTCGGGCGCCGCGTCGAGCGAATAGCGGCCGACGAACTCGTTGAAGTCCTCCGGGTCGTAGTCGGCGGGATCGAACTCGCCGGCATCCCCCGTATCATCCTCTTCCTCCTCCTCCATCGCGTCCCTGAAGAACGCCGCGGCGAGTTCGTAGGCCACGCCGCTGTTGAACTGTGCGTGATTGCTCTGGGTTGTCAGGCCCGCGTTGATCTCGGGGAAGTAGACGAACATCGAGCGGTGCGCGACATCCGCGCCCCCGTGGCTCACCCGCGTGAGCCCGCCCTGCTCGCCGACCGAAAGACCGTACCCGTACCCCGTCTCCTCGCCATCATTGAGGACGAACGACGTCATCATCTCGTCGACGCTCTCCCGCGTGCCCACGCGCGGGTTCGCGTAGTTCTCGGCCCAGGTCTGCAGGTCGCCGATCGTGCTGTAGATCGCCCCCGCGCCGACTGCACCGCCGAGGTCGCCGATCTGGCGGTATCCGTCCGGCCCCGGGGTGTAGCCCTCCGACATGTTGGGGACGATGTGGCGTGTGGAGGGACGCACCATGGTCCCGGTCATCCCCAGCGGGCCGAACACGTTTTCCTGCATGAAGACGTGGAAGTCCTGCCCGGAGGTGCGCTCCACGATGACCGCCGCGAGGCCGAACGCCGTGTTGTTGTAGTTCCACTCGCCACCGGGTTCGTTCTGCAGGGCGGGCTGCCGCTGCACGATGTCGATGAGTTCCGAGCGGCCGATCCAGTCCCCGTGGTCGAGGCGGCGCCCCGTCATCCGCAGCAGGTTCAGGAATTCGCGCAGTCCAGACGTGTGCGTGATCAGGTGCTTCACCCGGATCGTTTGATCGAACTCCGGAAGTTCGGGGATGTGCTTGCGGATATCGTCATCGAGGGAGATGAGCCCGCGCTCCGCCTGCAGCATGATCGCGAAGGCCGTGAACTGCTTCGACGTCGAGCCGATATTCGTCCGGGTGTCCTCCCCGAAAGGGAGGCCGTAGCCGAGGTTCGCCATCCCGTAGGTCTTCGAGAAGAGCGTGCGGCCGTCGCGCCACACCCGCACCGCGCCTCCCGGGGAACGCGGCCCGTCGAAGCGGGACATGATCTGGTCGGCCAGTTTCTCCGGGTCCGTCGCGACGGGTTCGTGCCGCAGCAGCGTGATCTCGTAGCGCCCCCCGGCCTCGGGGTCGTCTCCCGCGACGAACAGTTCCAGCGTGTGGACGCCCGCGCCGGATGTCCGACCGCCGAAGCGCTCGACGCCGCGCCCGAGCCCGCCGAAGCGGCCAACCTGCGTTCCGTCGGGATCCAGGACCCGCGCCGTCACGTCGACGGAAATCTGGTCCACCTCGCCGAGGACGAAGTCGTTTTCGTCCGCCTCGATCGTGTAGCGTGCCGTGTCGCCCGCGGCGAGCGTGCCCGGCAACGTGCGGCCGACCTCGAGTCCTGTGCTCTGGGCCGCGATCTCCGCGGCCGCGAGAAGGGCGAGAAGTCCGGCGCAAAGCGCGGAAGCGGAGGGACCGATCGAGTGACGAGGACGGCGACCGAAACGCGTGTGCATGCGGCTAACTCCGGGGCGGGTTCGAGTCTGGTGACGAAACTCTCGCGAGAGACGGTAAGGAGGCCCGACTCGAGCGGGCAACCGCGCGACAGGGTTGTCTCTTGCTCCCTACGGAACGTAGCCCGGCAGCTTGACAGGTTCTCTTCCGACTCATCACTGCCGTGAGTTGCCGGAAGGCTGGTGCGGTGGAGGCGCCCAGCGAGTTGGAGAAGATTCGCGGAAGGGTCCGATGAAGCTGAATCGGAGGGAAGCGGCGTCTGAGGCAGCCAGGATCGGCTCAATCGTATTGGCGTGCGTGAGCGTTGCGTGCGCCAGCCCCCGCTGGCGAACCCTCCCGTAGGCTGAGTCAGAGCAGGTGCGACCGGCGGCGGGCGGGCTCATGTCCGCGAGCCCGCCCCCTCATGGGAATCAGCGGCAGCTGCCGGGATCGACCGAGATCGTGACGGCCTCGGCGGTTAGCGAGTTCCGGGTCAGCCTCCAGTTGATCAGTGCGTTCGCACCCAGCCTCTTGGCATCGGCAAGGGTCTTCTCGAGTGCCTCGCGGAACTCGGAACTCCCGGCCAACAGCCTTTCACGCTCGTCGCCGGTCACGCCGGCCGGGATGGTTGCGCCCGAGATCGTCGCCTGCACCTGGCCGAGTTCCGCGTCCTTCGGACAACGGTCGATTCCCTGCCAGCCGGGATCGCAGCGAAGGAGTCGCGAATTCTGGAGATTGATCTGATTGTCTGTAGTCCCTCCGAAGCAGGCCCAGATGCGGTCCTCGTCGCCGTCGCCTCCTCCGACATTGGAGAGCGAGAAGGGGAGGTCCAGGCGGGTGATCTCCTCCGTGAGATTGGCGATCGCCGCGGCCCCTCCCGTGCCCATGAACACGGGTTGAACCGAGACCTCGACGCCGAGCGGCACGTAGCACAGCGTGTAACCGCCGTCCAGCGCGGTCTGTCCCTCCATCTGCCCCGACTCGCCGTCCTTCTCCCAGGTGGCGACGACGGTGGCGCCGGGCAGCCCCATCTGCGTGTCCCCGTCCGAGACCAGCCCCCACAGTGCTCCCGTCATGTCCGGCGAGTCCGGACATACCTCGTTAAGTTCCTGCGCGCTGGCGGCGGACCCCGTGAGGGCCAGCGCCACGGCACCCACCGCCATCCCCGAAGCGAATCTTCTCGTCTTCATCGTCTTTTCTCTCCTGCAGCAGCCCTGCATCCGTTGCGCATCAATTTCGCGTGTACTTCGTGATTCCGCCTTCCGCGGCGGCCCGCGAGTTCGGTCCCTCGGCGGCGTAGACGTTGCCGTCGGCGTCGACCGCCACGCCCTCGCCCGCCTCGCCCTGCGGGTCGTCGGATTCGTGCGGCGGGATGAATGCCGTCACGACGTCCGCCGAGGCGTGCCCGATGCGGACACCGGTCAGCCAGTCGGAGTGCGTGTTGGGGTTCGACTCCGAATCGATCGCGTACACGTTGTCCTCGTCGTCGATGAACAGTCCGCTCACCCGGCCGTACTGGTAATGGGTATCGAGCAGGTTCCCTTCCTGGTCGAAGATCTGGATGCGGTGGTTTCCGCGATCCGCTACGAACAGCCGCCCCTGCGAATCGAACTCCAGCGCGTGCGGCGTCCGGAATTCGCCCGGTCCGTCTCCGATCACGCCCCACTCCATGATGTACTCGCCCTCGGGCGAGAACTTGATGATCCGGCCGGTGGAGCCTTCCGGCGGGTTCGCGTTCTGCCCGCTGTGACCGTCCGAGACGAAGATGGAGCCGTCGGGGGCGGTGATCACGTCGCACGGCCCGTTGAAGTAGCCCGGTTCGGTGCCCACCCGGCCCGGCACGCCGAGCGTCATCAGCACCTCCCCCTCGGGCGAGAACTTCACCACCGTGTGCCCCTTGTCGAGTGTGCCCATGGAGTCGGTGATCCACACGTTGCCGTCGCCATCAACGTGGATGCCGTGCGGGAGGACGAAGAGGTCGGCCCCGAAACTGGCCAGGACCTCGCCCGTCTCGCGGTGGAACTTGAACACGGGGTCGACGATGTTCTCGGCGCATCCGCCCGCGAGGGCGATTCCGCCACAGCGGTCGTAAGCCCAGATGTGGCCATCGAAGGGGTCGATGTCGATGCCCGCCGTGGAACCCCACTCGCGGCCATCCGGAAGCGGCGCCCAGTTCTTGAGGACGACCGGGTTGGGGTTCGGGAGGCCCGCCGCGGCCGGGTCCGTGACGTCCGCCGGATCCATCATCTCCGTGTCCGCGGCCTCTTCGCCCGCACAGGCCCCGATCCCGAGCAGCGCCACCACCACGGGGATGCGCGCCAATCTCGCCAAGCGCAGGTTCAACATGTCTCCTCCCGGTCGTTCAGTGTTGCGCAACCCGTACCCCGCCCCGCGTCCGCCCGTATATCAAATGTGGGTTTCCGGTCGCGATCTGGCCAGACGATCCGGCCGGGCGAATCTGGCCAGAAAATGCGCGCGGTCGCAGTTTCGATCCGGTCCGCACGGAAAGGTCAACCCGGAGGCGACGGCGATGACGAACGTTCCGAGAAGGCGCGAGGCGCGGGACAGGCGGCGGAGTTCCGGCGGGAGGGGCCGGGCCTCAATCGCCCTCGTCGCGCTGGTTGTGGGAGCTGCCGCGGGTTGCGCGCCGGGCGACGACATCCCGCGAACGGCTTCGGGGCGTCCCGACTTCAACGGCATCTGGGCGGCGCTCGGAAACGCCTACTGGGATGTCGAGCCGCACATGGCGCGTCCCGCGCTCGCCATGCAGGAAGGCCCCGTCGTGCCCGTCCCCGCCACTGAAGTCGTCGCGCTCGGCGCCGTGGGATCCGTACCCTCGGGGCAGGGCATCGTGGTCGGCGGGAGCATCCCCTACCTCCCGGAGGCCCTGGAGCGGCGCGACGAGAACCGCGAGCGCTGGCTCGAGCGCGACCCCGAGATCCGCTGCTACCTGCCCGGTGTCCCGCGCGCGAACTACATGCATCTCCCGTTCCAGATCTTCCAGAGCGAGTCGAAGTTCTTCATCGCCTACGAGTACGCCGGGGCGGTGCGCGACATCTATCTCGAGGATCCCGGTCCGCCGCAGGTGGACTCCTGGATGGGCCAGTCTGTGGGGCGCTGGGAGGAGGACACCTTCGTCGTCACCGTGACCGGGTTCAACGGCCAGACCTGGTTCGACCGGGCCGGGAACCACCACAGCTACCGGCTCACGGTCACGGAGCGGTGGACGATGCTCGGGCCCGACCACCTCATGTACGAGGCCACGATGGAGGACCCCGAGACGTTCTCGGAGCCGTGGACGATCCGCCTGCCGCTCTACCGAAACGTGGATCCCGACGCGCGGCTGGGGCAGTTCAAGTGCGTCCCCTTCGTGGAGGAGCTGATGTACGGACACCTCCGCAGGAATCCGATCCGCTAGCCGGCCAGCCTGTGGCAAACCCCGCGTCCGCGCCGCTGAGGTCCGCGAATCGTCGAAAGTGCCGGCGGAGATCTTGCGCCGCTCTCCTGCTGGGAACGCTGCTCGGAGTCGTCGGTGTCTCCGCCTGCGACGGGGCCGGCGGTGTTCCGGAGAGCGACGCGGATGGGTGGATCGTCCCGCGCACGCCGGACGGACATCCCGATCTGCAGGGCGACTGGACGAACGGGACGATGACGCCGCTGCAGCGCCCCGAGGGCGAGGCGCTCGTGCTCACGGCGGAAGAGGTGGCCGTCCGCGAGGGGCGGCGCCAGGAATACATCGACGAGCGGAACGCGCCCAGCGACCCGGATCGCGAGGCCCCGCCGGTGGGAGGGGACGGCTCCACGGGCGCGGCCGGCGGCGTTGGCGGTTACAACTACTTCTGGATCGACGCGGGCGACCGGGTCGCGGTGTTCGACGGCGAGCCGCGAAGCTCGCTCCTCACGACCCCGGAGGACGGTCGCATCCCGGATCTCACTCCGGGGGGCCGGCGGCGGCGTCTTGAGGCCTACGGGAGGCTGGCGGGCGAGTTCGACAACCCCGAGAACCGGCCCATCGGCGAGCGCTGCATCCTCTCCTTCGGTTCCAACGCCGGCCCGCCGATGCTGCCGAACTACTTCTACAACAACAACTACACCATCGTGCAGACGCCAGGGCACGTCATGATCCTGACCGAGATGGTGCACGACGTGCGCATCATCCGCATGGGCGAGCCGAAGCCGCGCACGGACGGCGTGCGGCCGTGGTTCGGCGAATCGTGGGGGCGCTGGGCCGGCGACACCCTCGTCGTGCGGACGACGAACCTGAACCCGGATCAGATGGCGGCCTACGTCTACCTGTTCGGCCCGGGCTCGGAGAAGATGGCCGTGACCGAGCGCTTCACGCGCGCGGACGAGCACACGATTCACTACGAGTTCACTGTCGAGGACCCCGATACGTTCGTCGAGAGCTGGGGCGGCGAAGTGCCCTTCACGCGCCTCGACGGACAGCTCTACGAGTACGCCTGCCACGAGGGCAACTACGCCCTCTCCAACGTCCTCAGCGGCGCCCGCGCCCAGGAGCGCTAGCCACGGCCTGCCGGGCCCGTCGCGGGAAATCCCCGGCGGCTGTTACTTTGGAGCGTGGACGCAAGACCGGCGTCGTGGCGCCGGATTGTTGGTTGAGAAACGGGTGAGATCGATGAGGAAGCTGCCTCTGTACCTCGTGGCGGGCGGGGTCGCGCTGGCCGCCGCCGCGCCGCTGATCGCGCACCATGCCTTCGGCGCGGAGTTCGACCGTAACGCTCCCATCCGGCTCCGGGGCGCCGTCGTGCGGCTCGAATGGGTGAACCCGCACACGTGGATTCACCTTGAGGTCGAGACCGATGCGGGATCCGAGGTCTGGATGGTCGAGGGCGGGACGCCGAACACCCTCCTGCGCCGCGGCCTCCAGCGGGACTGCCTCGCGCCCGGCACCGAACTCATCGTGGACGGCTACCAGGCCAAGGACCACTCGCTCAAGCGCGCCAACGGCCGCGACGTCACCTTCACCGACGGCAGCAAGTTCTTCATGGGTTCATCCGGCGCCGGCGCCCCTCCCGGCGGCGCGCCGCGGCCCAACGATCCCGGATACGACGCCAACCCTTGCCAGCCGCCCCCCGGCTGGGGAGGCGAGGTCGTGGAGGTAACGAGCCGCAGTATCCTCGAGGAGCACGACTAGCGGTTCAGGCGGAGAAGCCGATCCAGCGCCCCGCCGCGGCCACCGTGAACCACAACCCCAGCGAGATCGCCGCGATGAGCCGCGTCCGCCAGTTCGCGCGGCTTGGCGCGGCGGCCACCACGCATTTTCGGGCCCCGAAGGTGAACCCGAGTGCGACCGGGAGCGAGATCATCTTCACCCAGAAGGACGTGTTGTAGTAGCACTTCACCGCTTCCGAGAGGAACAGCGGGATCCCGGTGAGGAACATCAGCGCCACCCCCGCCACGAGCCACGGGTGCGCGTGCCGCACGACGTTCGCGACCGGCTGCCGTGTGAGCCCCGTCCCAAGGAGCCGCAGATCGGCGAGCAGCACCGCCCCGCCCAGGAGCCCGAGCCCCAACAGGTGGACCGCCTCGATGATGGGGAAGGCCCAGATCGATTCGCGGACGGCCGTCCCGATGGCCGTGTTCTCCATTCGCTCGAAGAAGGGGAGCCACGCTTCCGGCGCGAACTGACGCCCGCCCATCAGTCCCCCGCCACGGGGCAGCCCGCCGCCCAGTTCACCCAGCCCGGCTGGCCGGGGATGTCACAGTCGAACCAGTTGTAGGCGATGAGTCGGCCCGCCACGATGATGAGCGCCCACGCCGCAAGCGAGGTGGCGCCCGCCACCCTCGCCCGCCCCGGCAGAACGGGCAGGCGTTCCCACTCCATCACGCGGCGGTGGATCCCCCGGTGAAAGACGAACGCGTTGAGCCCCGCCACCACGAACAGGACCACCTTCAGTCGGAAGAAGATGTTGTGGTAGTAGCGGACCGGGTTCGAGTAGAAGATGAGAAGCCCGGTGACGACCATGATCGTGAATCCGAGCCGGGTCCACGGTAGCAGCCGGCCCGTGACCTCCGACACCGGCACGCGCCGCATCGTCCAGCCCAGCAGCCGGAGGTCGTTCATCATCACGGTGCCGAAGAAGAGGGCCACGGCCAGGACGTGGGAAGACTCGATGAGCGGCCACGCGAGCGTGGACTCCAGGAGCGCGATGCTCCAGGGCGTGTTCCCCAGCCACTCGAGGAATCGTTCCATGGGTCGGCGGGGCTAGCGTGCGCCCCCGCTGTCCGTCGCGGGCGCGCGGGGTTCCGGAGCTTCTTCAGGTTCCGGAGCGCTGAACGGATCGCTCGGCCTGAGGGTCTCGGTGGCGTAGCGGGCGTGGCAGTCGCGGCAGGCGTAGTAGACCTCCGCGCCGGCGTCGAACACGGCGTCCGGGTTGCGCCGGTCCACGGCGTCCAGCGCCAGGCGCCCCACCTCGACCATGGTCCGCGAGTGGTCCATCCAGTCGCCGCGGTCGCGCGCGCGGCCGTCCATCATCATCAGGTTGCCGGATTCGGCGAGGACGAACGCGGCGTTGCGGAGCGAGGTCCAGTCTTCCTCGGTCAGGGGCCGGAACTGGTGCACGCCCTCTTCGGTGAGGACCTCGCCCACGCCGTCCCAGTAAGCCTCCGCCGCCGGTTCCAGCACGGAGACCATCAATTCCTGCATGTCCGCGACGGGGACCGGCCGTTCCGGCGCCTCCCCGATACATCCGGCGGCGACCCAGAGGGCGAGGAGCGGCAGCGTGAAGAGCGGCAGCCTGGAGTTCTTCATGGCGGAGGAACCTATTCGCGCCGTCGGCGCCCGCGCTACGAACCCGGCGGGCGGCCGACGTCCGTTTCCCGCCACGACCGATCGGCCGGCTCGTCCGGGTCGGAGCGCAGGAAACGGATCAGTTCCGCGTGGAAGCGCTCCGGGATCTCGAACTGCGGCGAGTGTCCGACCTCCGGAAAGATCACCAACTGGGCGTTCTGCAGTTGTTCGGCGACGTTTCGGGCGAGCGCCGGATAGTCCGCCACCAGGCGGTCCTCCGCGCCCCCGATGACGAGTGCCTTGGTCGCGATGTGCTGCCACTCGTAGACGACGGGGTCCTCGTACAGGATCGCGCGCTGCGCCGCCCGCACCCGCGCCATGCGCGGCCAGTCTCCGCTCAGCGTGAGGCCGTACTGGACCTTCACCCACTCGAGGTACTCAGGGCGCCAGCCGTTCGGGTAGTAGCGCATGTGCCCGCGCAGGACCGACTGATACGTCGTCCCATCAAGCACCGAAGCATAATTTTCATCCGCGTCTGTCCACTCCCGGCCGGGACGCGAGTCGGTGAGGCCGATCTGGTTCACCATGGCGACATGCGTCGTCGTCTCGGGATACGTGGAGGCGAACCGGGTCGCTACCATGCCGCCCATCGAGTGTCCGACGATCGCGGCCCGCTCGATCCCCAGCACGTCCAGCAGCCGCTTCGCGTTCCGCGCGGGGATGTGGAGGTTGTAGTGGATGATGGGTTTCGAGGAGCGGCCGAAGCCCAGCCGGTCGATGGCGATCACCCGGAACCCCTCGTTCCGCAACGTTTCGATCGTGGGGCGGAACCCCGCCGCGAAGAAGTTCATCCCGTGAAAGAGGACGACCGTCTGCCTGTTCGGGGTGCCCGCCGGAGCCACATCCATGTACGCGAGCCGATAGTCGTTCCCGTAGACCTCCACGTCGAGGTACGACACCGGGTGCGGATAGGGCACGTTGCTGTAGTCGATCGCGGTCGCCTCCCAGTCGGCCGGCGGCTCCGCGGGCGGCCCGGTCTGGGCCGATGCGGGTCCGGCGGCGGCGAGGACCGTCGCGGCGACGAGAAGCCGGCGACCCCGTCGCACGCGGCTCGCGAGGACCGATGGCGGGATTCCGGCGTGGCGGGCGATCGGCATCGGGGTCCTCCTTTCCGAATGGTTGCGGTTCCCCCGTGCACGAACCTACGGTGCGCGACACGGGCTGTCCCCTCGTTTCAGGTCCGCCGGCGAGTCGGTCTCGCTGCACCGGTCGCCGCAGTGCTGGGCCGACCTCAAGACGATGGTCAGAGACGCCGTGCTCTGCCACTTCGATACGGACGCCTGACCCAAGATCATCCGGCTCCACCTCGTCAAGGACGAAACCATGGCGGTATGAAGCTGCCGCGCGACCTGTCGGCGAACGCTTCAGCCGATTGCTCCGCCGTCAGTTCGGCTACCGGGAGGACTAGCCTGATAACGGCTCGGCTACCCCTTCCGATAGACACTCACGATCCGCACGGGTGGGGTGAGTTGTTGCGCCTCGTACGGTGACTGGTGGATTGCGCGCACGACGTCCATGCCGGACAGGACGCGCCCGAAGGCGGCGAAGCCCTGGCCGTCGGGGTTGCGCATGCTGCCGAAGTCGAGGGACGGCTGGTCGCCGATGCAGATGAAGAAGCTCTGCGTGGCGGTGTCGGGCCCGCCGCGCGCCATCGAGATCGTCCCGTCCTCGTGCCGGAGCCCCGTCTCGGAGGTGCGTTCCAGCGGGATGGGCGGGAAGGATTCGGCCTCGAGATCCGGGTTCCGCCCGCCCTGGACGACGGCGATCCGGATGGAGTCGTTGGGCTGGTTGTCCGCGTGCACGGTCCGGAAGAACCTGCCGCCGTCGTAGAATCCGCCGTCCACGTAGCGGAGGAAGTTGGCCCCGGTGACCGGCGCCCGGTCGACATCCACTTCGAGTTCGAAGGCGCCCATCTCCGTTTCGACGACGACGAGGACCGGATCCCCGGAAGCGGCCGCGACGGAAGCGACGCCCGCGACGGAAGCGACGCCCGCGACGGAAGCGACCTCCGGGGCTCCCGCGATGAGCGGTACAACGGTGGCTGGAATCACCCATCGAGCCCAACGTGTTCGCACGGCTGCCCCTCCTTTTGCTGACGGGATCGACACAACCTTACGTTTTCGAGCCAGCCCCGGGCGAACGTCGCCCTCGAACCACAGGATGAATGTGTATCCGACATGAGCGAAGAAAAGAGAACACCCGGTTCCCGGCCGTCCACCGACCGCGACCGCCGGAGCTTCGTCAAGTCCGTGGCCGCCGGCTCCGTGCTTGCCGCGGGCGCGCCCTCGCTGTTGGCCGGAGCCGAATCCGGCCCCCGGGGCGGATCCGCCGTCCGCCGCACGCTCACGCGAGCGCCGGAAACCGGTCGCGCGGCGCCGTCCGACGACATCGGCCTGGCCGTGATCGGAGCGGGTGGCATGGGCATGGCGGACGTCTCCACCGCGTTGCGCATCCCGGGCGTGAACCTGGTTGCCGCCTGCGATGTGTTCGACGGCCGGCTCGAAGCCGCGCGCGAGCGGCACGGGGACATTTTCACCACCCGCGACTACCGTGAGGTGCTCGCCCGCGACGATGTCGACGCCGTGATCGTCGGGACCCCCGACCACTGGCACCAGCCGATCTCCGTCGACGCGCTCCGGGCCGGCAAGGCCGTCTACTGCGAGAAGCCGATGGTCCACCGCATCGAGGAGGGGCACGACCTGATCGCGGCCGAGCAGGAGTCCGGGTCCGTCTTCCAGGTCGGAAGCCAGGGGATGAGTTCGCTCGGCAACGAGAAGGCGAAGGAACTCTACGAGGAAGGGGCCATCGGCGAACTCAACTATGCCGAGGGCTTCTGGGCGCGCAACGACCCCATTGGTGCGTGGCAGTATCCCATTCCAGCAGGCGCTTCCGAGGAGACCGTCGACTGGAAGGGCTTCCTCGGGCCCGCGCCGGACCGGCCGTACGACCCGCTGCGGATCTTCCGCTGGCGCAACTACCGCGACTACGGGACGGGCGTGGCGGGCGACCTCTTCGTCCACCTCTTCTCCAGCCTCCACTTCGTCGTGAGTTCGCGCGGCCCGACCCGGATCCAGGCCGCCGGGGGACTCCGCTACTGGAAGGACGGTCGCGAGGTGCCGGACGTCCTCCTCGGCGTGTTCGACTACCCGGAGACCGAGACGCACCCCGGATTCAACCTGTCGCTGCGCGTGAACTTCGTGGACGGAACCTCGGGCAGCACCTTCCTGCGCCTCGTGGGAAGCGAGGGCGCGATGGATGTCACGTGGACCGAGGTCATCCTCCGCAAGAACGTCGCCGTCGACCCCATGGACGCCTTCTCCCAGGAGAAGATGGCCGAGGCCGCGGCGTCGGCGGACGGGCTTCCCCCACGGGTCAGGATGCTCCCCCCGGCCGAGGTCCGGCACGAGGTGGAGAGAGGATACCGCGGGGCTCACGTCGATCACTTCTTCAACTGGTTCGAGGCGATCCGCGGCGGGCCGCCCGTGCATGAGGACGCGACCTTCGGGCTGCGCGCGGCCGCCCCCGCGCTGGCCTGCAACCTCTCCTACTTCG
>VXMQ01000102.1 GCA_009841015.1 Candidatus Palauibacter denitrificans
CGGGCCCCCCCCCCCCCATCTCCCCGCTCGGGGCCTTCGGCCGCTCGCTCATCCTCCCGGGCTGGGGACAACTGGAGGTCGGACGCCCGTCGCGCGGCGCCTTCTACTTCGCCGCGGAGTCCGTCTTCCTGTTCATGGTCTTCAAGTCCGACGCGCGGCTCTCCGCGGCGAAGGAGGAACTGCCGCTGAACGAAGAGCGGATCTCGAACCGTTCGGGGCAGCGGGAAAACTGGATCGTCCTCGCCGGGTTCATCGCCTTTCTGAGCGGTCTCGACGCGTGGGTGTCCACCCAGTTCTGGGACTTCGAGCCCTCCATCGGCCCGCCCGCCGATGGATCCGTCGGGATCGCCGTCGGTTTCAAGGTCGATTTCCCCTAGCAGCCCGTGGCACTCGAACCGGGCAGGGGTCCTGTGACGGGCCGCTAGCCGGGCCGCCGGTAGGACTCCAGGCGGATCTCGTCCGGCGTCACGACGGCGAAGCTGTTGTGATGGAGCCAATCCCCGGAGTTGAGGTAAAACCTCCCCGGGGCGACTTCCGCGACTTCCGGCCGGTGCGAGTGTCCGAACACGACCAGGTCGACATCCTCGTGAGCGGCCAGCACCTCGATGGCGTGCCGCGCAAGGAGCGAAGCACGGGGCGATTCCTTCCCGGCCCCTCCAGCCTGGGTCCGCCGCGTCCCGCTGGCAAGCCGGGCGAGTGGGAGCCCGAGGTCGGGGTGAACCCACCGGAAGAGTCCGCGTCCCACCGAACTCCGGGCGGCCCGGCGCAGAATCCGGTAGCCCCAGTCCGCGGGGCCGAGTCCATCCCCGTGCGCGATGTACGCACGCCGCCCTCCGATGCGTCGCCGCGCCGGCTCGGCGAGGATCTCGATGCCGACCTCATCGCGGAGGAAACTCCCCCCCCAGGCGTCGTGGTTCCCGCCCATGAACAGGATCCGCATGCCGCCTTCCACGAGCCCCCGCAGGCGGGCGAGCACGTCGAGCTGACCCCGCGGGATCACCTGACCGTATTCGAACCAGAAGTCGAACAGGTCGCCGTTGATGAGAAGCTCGTCGCCCCAGCGGTCCGCCTCCTCGAGAAAGGCGAGAAACGCGCGCGCGTTCTCCTCGGCCACGGCGCCGAGGTGGATGTCGGACACGACGACGGTGCGTTCACACATGGGCCGAAGCTCGGCGCGCCGGGCGCGGCGCGTCAAACTCAGGGGCGGGCCGCGGAGAACCCATCAGCCGAAAAGTTCGACACCCGGTGCGTCGGGGGAGCATATTGGGGGCATGAAAGACGCAAACGGAGTCGGAACGACGGAAGTGCGCGTGCGGTATGCCGAGACCGATCAAATGGGTCGTGCGCACCACCGCCACTACCTCGTTTGGTGCGAACTCGGGCGCACGGCGCTCATGCGCGAGCGCGGCGTGTCGTACGCGGAACTCGAGCGCGGAGGCCTCTGGCTCCCGGTTTCCCGGGTCGAAGTCGAATACCGGGTCCCGGTCGAATACGACGAACTCATCCGCATTCACACGGGCGTCGAACGCGTCCGAAGCCGTGAAGTCGTTTTCTCCTACCGGATCGCGCGCGCGTCCGACGACGCGACGCTCGCCCGCGCCCGCACCGCCCTCGTGTGTACCGATGCGCGGGGCCGTCCCCACCGGTTCCCGGCGGCCGTGAGGCGGCAACTGGAGATGCTGCCGACCGTCGTCGCTCCGCATTCCGCCGCGTGATCCGTGCTTCGGCGCCGCGCGCCCTCGGGCCCCTCCTCCTCCTGACGCTCACCGCCTGCGCTGGGGGGTTCGAGCGCGGAACCCCGCTGCCCGATGCGGAAGAGGTTGCCCGGCGGGCGCGAGCAAGCTCGGGTACGGAGCAGCCGATGCACGTCATCTTCAGGTGGGAATACGCCGGCGAGAGCGGGAGCTTCCGCGGCGATGGCGCCGCCCGGGTGAACCCTCCCGACCGCTTCCGCCTCGACCTCTTCTCGACGGGGGAGGGGAGTCTCCAGGCGACGCTCGTCGACGGCGTCCTCGCCACCTCCGGCGACCTCGAGGGCGTCGAACTGCCCCCGACCGTCTTCCTCTATGCCATGGCGGGCGTGTTTCGGCCGGGCGAGATGCCCCCCGCCCGGGGGTCCGAGGTCCGCGGCCTCCGCGTGCTCGAGTTCGCGGTCGAGGGAGGCGCGACGCGAAGCTATTATCTTGAGGGCGGGCGGCTCACCCGGCTCGATGAGCGGCGGGCGGGCCGTCGCGAGCGATGGATCGAACTCGAGTGGGGGAGCGATCCCCGCTGGCCCCGGGAAGCCCGGTACCGGGACAACGTGGACTCGAGCGGGGTACGTTGGGAGTTACTGAGCGCGACGGCTCAATCACAGCCATACGATGAGGAAAACTATGTCTTGCCGATTCCGCTCCGGAGCGATGGTCGCGATCGCGATGCTCACGGTGCTGGCGGGGTGCTACAGCTTCTCCGGCGGCGGCGGGCTGCCCAGCCACATGCGCACCGTCTGGGTCGCTCCGATCGAAAACGAGAGCACCCAGTTCGGCATCGCGGAGTCCCTGATGGACGAACTCCTCACGGCGGCGCGCCAGCGGCTGGGGCTGCGGCTTTCGTCCGAGGAGGAAGCGGACGCGGTCATCACGGCGCAGATCCGGCGCTACAACGATGAGGCGGTCAACTTCGACGCCGTCGGCGGTGTCGGCGCGGACGTCTTCCAGCGCCGCGTGACCGTCAGCGTCTCCGTGGAGATCCTGGATGTGGCCGAGAACCTCATAATCTGGGGAAATCAGAGTCTGACGGGCACGGGGGAGTACGAACCCGGAAACGAAACCGAAGACCAGGCCCTGATCGTCGCCCTCGAGAACCTCGTCCAGCAGATCGTCGACGGGGCGCAATCGCAGTGGTAGACTGACCGGCGTCGACCGCCGGGGCCGATCGCGCGGGAAGCTCTCGCGCCCACGCGATGCGTTCGCCATTCTGTGGTCGATTCGTTCACACGGGCCGACAACCTTAACTCAACGTCCGGGCGCCAACATGCCGCAAGCCGCTCGACCCGCCACGCGGAACCTGTGACGTACGCCGCCGGTCTCGTCGCCATCCTGGCGGGCGTCTGGCTCCTCCTGTCGGGGTACTTCGACAAGCCGCTGCTACTGGGCCTCGGCGCCGTGTCGGTCGCGCTCGTCGTCTTCATCTCGCTCCGCATGCGGATCGTCGACGACGAGGGTCTGCCGGTCCAGCTGCCGGCGGGGCTCGTCCGCTACCTGCCCTGGCTCGTCATCGAGATCGTGAAAGCGAACGTCGATGTCGCCCTGCGCATCATCAGGCCGGATCTGCCGATCCGTCCGCGCGTGATCCGCGTGCGGGCGGGACAGCGAACGGACGTCGGCCGGGTCATATACGCGAACTCCATCACGCTCACTCCCGGCACCGTGACGATCGACACGGAGGGCGACCACATCACGATCCACGCCCTGACGGAGGAGGCGGCTGCAGGCGTCCTCTCCGGGGAGATGGACCGGCGGGTCACACGGGTCGAGGGACACGGATGATCCTCGCCGCCGCGGTCGCCGCGATCATCGTCACGATGGGACTCGCCCTCGTGAGGGCGGGGAAGGGACCGACGGTCTTCGACCGGATTCTCGCGCTGAACATGTTCGGCACGAAGACCGTCCTCCTGATCGCCGCGATCGGGTTCGTGACGGGCCGGCCGCACTTCCTCGATGTCGGACTCCTGTACGCCCTCATCAACTTCATCGGCGTCATCGCGGTGCTGAGATTCTCGAAGTACGGGAACTTCGCGGACCCGGACCGCGAGAGGACGTCATGATCCTCGAGATCGTGAGTTCGGTACTCGTGATCGCCGGCGCGGTCTTCGCGGTCATCGGCGGGATCGGCATCGTCCGCCTGCCCGATTTCTTCTCTCGCATCCACGGCGCGGGGATCACGGACACGCTGGGTGCGGGGCTGATTCTGACCGGGCTGATGTTCCTCTCTCCCGACTGGACCGTGACGGTGAAGCTCGTCGCGATCCTCGTCCTGCTCGGGATCACGAGCCCCACGGCCACCCACGCGCTCGCCAACGCGGCGCTCGAGACCGGGCTCCGGCCGGACGTCGATGAGACGGAGGAGGCGACATCGAGTTCATAGCCCTCGAGGTCCAGATCGTCACGGCGCTCCTCCTCACGCTTCTGTGTGCGACGGCGGTTGCGGTCGTGCGCATGCGCGGCCTGTTCGCCGCCGTGATGCTGATGGGGATCTTCAGCTTCCTCGGTGCCTCGTGGATGCTCCTGCTCGATGCTCCCGATGTCGCCTTCACGGAGGCCTCGGTCGGGGCCGGGATCTCGACCATCCTCGCGCTCGCGACGCTCGCGCTGACGACGCGCAAGGCGAAGGTCCCCGTTCGACGACCCGCGCTCCCGCTGCTCATCGTCGCGGTCACCGGGGCGGCGCTCGTCTACGGGACGCTGGACATGCCCCACTTCGGCGATCCGGAGGCTCCGGCCAGCAACTACCCGCACCCGTCCTACGTCGAGCGCACGGAGGACGACATCCACGTGCCGAACGTCGTCACGGCGGTACTCGCGAGCTACCGGGGCTACGACACGCTCGGCGAGACCGTCGTGATCTTCACCGCCGGGATCGCCGTGCTGGCTCTCCTGCGGGGGAGCCGCAAACGCCGGCCCGCGGGCGGGGGAGGGGAGGACGCGCGATGACGGACCACACGATCCTGCGCGTCGTCAGCAAGCTCCTGCTGCCGTACGTCCTCCTCTTCGCCCTCTACGTGCAGTTCCACGGCGACTACGGTCCGGGCGGCGGATTCCAGGCGGGCGTGATCTTCGCGGCCGGCTTCGTGCTCTACGGCCTCATCTTCGGGCTCACCGCGGTGCGCCGCGTCGCCCCGGCCCGCATGGTCGAACTCGTCATCGCGACCGGCGTGCTCGTCTACGCGGGCACCGGGGTCGTGGCGATGCTCCTGGGCCGGAATTTCCTCGACTACGACGCCCTGAACCCCGCGCACCCCTCGACGGGGCAGCACTACGGGATCCTCGTCGTCGAACTGGGCGTCGGGATGACCGTCGCCGCGGTGATGATCGCGATCTATTCGACCTTCGCCGGGCGGGGGCGCGCATGACCGAAACTGTCCTCGGCCTCTACAACTACTGGGTCGTCATCTTCCTGATGATGATGGGGTTCTACATCGTCATTTCACGCGGCAACCTCATCAAGAAGGTCATCGGACTCAACATCTTCCAGAGCTCCGTCTTCCTCTTCTACATCACGGTCGGAAAGGTGAGCGGGGGCACGGCGCCGATCGTCGCCGAGGGATTCGAGGTCTACAGCAATCCGCTCCCGAGCGTCCTCATCCTGACCGCGATCGTCGTGGGCGTCGCGACGACCTCGGTCGCCCTTTCGCTCGTCGTGCGCATCCGCGAGGCGTACGAGACGATCGAGGAGGATGAAATCTACGCGCAGGACGAGGCTCGATGAGCCAGGCGCTCCAGGCGCAGTTGCCGGTCCTGCAGGTCCTCATCCCGCTTCTCGCGGCGCCGCTCTGCATCATCCTGCGGCGGCGGTCCCTGGTTCTCCCGTTCGCGACGGGCGTGTGCTGGCTCACCTTCCTCGTCTCCGTCTTCCTCCTGGGCGACGTGCTCGAGGCGGGCGTCATCAGCTACGAAATGGGAGGCTGGGCGGCCCCGTGGGGGATCGAGTACAGAGTCGACGCACTCGCCGCCTTCGTCCTCCTCTTCGTGTCCGGGATCGCCGCCCTCGTTCTGACCTACGCGCCGCGCAGCCTCACCGACGAGATTCCAGCCAGCCGGCACTATCTCTTCTGCACCCTCTACCTACTCTGCGTCACGGGGCTGCTCGGCATCGCGATCACCGGGGACCTGTTCAACGTCTTCGTCTTCCTCGAGGTCTCGGCGCTCTCGTCCTACGCTCTCATCGCGCTCGGGGGTCGCCGGCAGGCGTTGCCCGCGGCGTTCCAGTACCTCGTGATGGGCACGATCGGGGCCACGTTCATCCTCATCGGCATCGGCCTCATGTACCAGATGACGGGGACGCTGAACATGGCGGACATGGCGGAGCGGCTTCCCGCCGTGGAGGGCGTGCGGACCGCGCTCGTCGCCTTCGGCTTCCTCACCGTCGGGATCGCGCTCAAGATGGCGCTCTTCCCGCTCCACGTCTGGCTCCCCAACGCCTACTCGTACGCGCCATCGGTGGTGAGCGCCTTCATCGCGGCCACGGCCACGAAAGTCTCCGTCTACATCCTGCTGCGCTTCATGTTCAGCGTGTTCGGCCTCGAGTTCTCGTTCGAGCAGCTCGGACTCGGACGCGCGCTCATGCCGCTGGCCCTGGCCGGAATCTTCGTCGCCTCCACGGTGGCGATCTTCCAGCGCAACGTGAAACGCATGCTCGCCTACTCCTCGGTCGCGCAGATCGGCTACATGGTGCTCGGCATCAGCTTCGCGACCGCGACGGGGCTCACGGGCGGCATCGTCCACCTGTTCAACCACGCGCTCATCAAGGGTGGGCTCTTCATGGCGATGGGGTGCGTGATGCTGCAGCTGCACTCCGTCGACCTCGATGAAATGGCCGGGATCGGACGCGCGATGCCGTGGACGATGGCCGCATGGGCCCTCGGCGGTCTCGGCCTCATCGGGGTACCGGCGACGGCCGGTTTCATCAGCAAGTGGTACCTCATCCAGGCCGCGCTGGAACAGAACAGCCTCGTCGTCGCCGTCCTCCTGCTCCTCAGTTCGCTCCTCGCGCTCGTCTACGTGTGGCGCGTGGTCGAGATGGCCTTCTTCCATGAACCGAGCGCGCGGGCCCGCGAGGCGCGCGAGGCGCCGCTCGCCATGCTCGTTCCCACCTGGGTGTTGCTCGGGGCGACGGTGTTCTTCGGCATCTACACCCGGTACTCGGCGGGCGTGGCGGAGCAGGCGGCCGAGGCCGTGCTGCGGGGGCTCCCGTGAGCGGACTCGTGCCGCTGCACCTGGCGCTGGTCATCCCCCTCGCCGGTGCGGTGCTCATTGCCCTGTTCGGCCGGTGGCCCAACGTGCGGGAAGCCGTGACGCTCGCCACCGGCGTCGCCCTTTTTTGGTTCGTGACGTCGCTGCTGCCGCACGTCCTCGCCGGCGCCACCCCTGGGGTCCTGCTGGTTCGGCTCCTCCCCGGAGGCCTCTCCCTCGTGCTCCGGCTGGAGCCCCTCGGCATGCTCTTCGCCCTCGTGGCTTCCGGGCTCTGGATCGTTACTTCGCTGTATTCGATCGGCTACATGCGGGGACACGGAGAGGCGCACCAGACGCGGTTCTACGTCTGCTTCGCGGTCTCCATCTGCGCCGCCATGGGCGTGGCGCTCGCGGGCAACCTGCTCACGCTGTTCCTCTTCTACGAGGTGCTGACGCTCTCGACCTACCCGCTCGTCTCGCACCACGGGACGCGGAAGGCGATGAAGGGCGCCCGCACGTATCTGGGGATCCTCGTCACCACGTCCGTCGCGTTCCTCCTCCTGGCGGTGGCGTGGACCTGGGTCCTTGCTGGCACGCTCGACTTCCGCGTCGGGGGGATCCTGGCCGGCCGGGCGGAGGAAGGCATCCTCCTCATCCTCCTCGCGCTCTTCGTCTTCGGGACGGGGAAGGCCGCCCTCATGCCGGTCCACCGCTGGCTTCCCGCCGCCATGGTGGCGCCGACGCCGGTGAGCGCGCTCCTCCACGCGGTCGCGGTCGTGAAGGCCGGCGTGTTCACGATCATGAAGGTCGTCATCTACATCTTCGGCCTCGATCTGCTGACCGCGACGGGGATCAGCGTCTGGCTCATGTACGCCGCGGGCTTCACCGTCATCGCGGGTTCGCTCGTCGCCATGGCGCAGGACAACCTGAAACGGCGCCTCGCCTACTCCACGGTGAGCCAGCTCTCCTACATCGTCCTCGGAGCGGCGCTCGCGAACACCTGGGGCGTCGTCGGCGGCAGCATGCACATCGCGATGCACGCGTTCGGCAAGATCACGCTCTTCTTCTGCGCCGGCGCGATCTACGTCGCGGCGCACAAGACGGAGGTCAGCGACATGCGCGGGCTGGGCCGCGCGATGCCGATCACGATGGCGGCGTTTCTCATCGGCGCCCTAAGCGTCATCGGCGTCCCGCCCCTCGGCGGGAGCTGGAGCAAGTGGTATCTGGCGCTTGGCGCGCTCGACGCCGGGCAGATTCTATTCGTCGCCGTCCTCATGGTCAGCTCGCTGCTGAACATCGCGTACCTCGTGCCGATCCCCATCCGGGCGTTCTTCTCGAAACCCGCCGACGGATCGGAGCCGCCGCGCTTCAGGGAGGCGCCGGCATTCTGCGTCGCGGCGCTCTCCTTCACGGCGCTCGGCTGTATCGTCCTCTTCTTCCTCGCGGACGATGTGTATCGCCTGCTCATCCCCCTGGGCGGAGGGTAAGACATGGCCTCTGGCAAGCGCGATATGAGCGGGGAGGTGAAGGACCGGGGCAGGCACTACTTCGACGACCCGAAGCGCTGGAAGCGCCTCATCGCGATCCTGATCGTGGCGTGCGCCGTCGTCTTCGCGCTCGACATCGCGAACCCGATCCTCTACAGACTGACAGGCTTCGAGTTGCGCCACCCGGAGCGCAGCTGGGAGGGTTTCCCCGAGTTCTACGCCGTTTACGGGTTCCTCGCCTACACGGCGATCGTCTACACCGCGAAGCTGCTCCGGAAGGGCGTGATGCGGGACGAGGACTACTATGATCGGTAGCCTTCCTCCCGCGGCGGTGATGATCCTCGGGGCGCTCTTCGTGCCCCTGCTCCGGGGTCGTGCGCGTACGGGCTGGGTCCTTCTCCTGCCCGTCGCGAGCCTCGCCGCACTTCTCTCGCTGGGGGAAGGGGAGTTCGGGCAGGTCTCGATCTTCTCCTACGAGCTGACCCTCGTCCGCATCGACGGGCTGAGCCGGATCTTCGGGTGGCTCTTCCACATCGCCGCCTTCATCGGACTCATCTTCGCCCGGCGCGGAGGAAGCGCGCTCGAGGACACTTCGGCGCTGGTCTATGCGGGTGCCGCGATAGGAGCCGTCCAGGCCGGCGACCTGATCACGCTCTTCGTCTTCTGGGAACTCCTGGCGCTGAGTTCCGTCTTCCTCGTGTGGGCGCGCCGCACGGAACGTTCGTACCGGGCGGGCATCCGCTACCTCATCGTCCAGGTCGGGTCGGGCGTCATCCTGCTCGCCGGTATCATCGCCCACGCGCGCGCCACGGGGTCGGTCGCCTTCGACCACATGGGGACGGAGACGCTGGGCGGGAAGCTGATCCTGCTCGGAATCGGGATCAAGGCGGCCTTCCCGCTGCTCCACAACTGGCTCACGGACGCCTACCCGGAGGCCACCTACAGCGGGGCCGTCTTCCTCAGCGCCTTCACGACGAAGGTCGCCGTCTACACCCTGGCGCGGGGATACCAGGGCGAGGATCTGCTGATCTGGGTCGGCGTGGTGATGACGATGTTCCCGATCTTCTACGCCGTGATCGAGAACGATCTGCGCCGGGTCCTCGGCTACAGCATGATCAATCAGATCGGCTTCATGGTGTGCGGCGTCGGGATCGGCACCGAGATGGCCATGAACGGGGCCGTCGCGCACGCCTTCAACGACGTGCTTTTCAAGGGACTCCTCTTCATGTCGACCGGCGCGCTGCTCTATCGCACCGGTACGACGAAGTGCAGCGAGCTGGGCGGACTCTACAAGAGCATGCCGAAGACGGCGGGCCTGTGCATCGTCGGCGCCGCCTCCATCTCCGCCTTCCCGCTCTTCAGCGGGTTCGTGAGCAAGTCGATGGTGATGGCGGCCGCGCTGGAACAGAACCTCGACTTCGTGTGGCTCTTCCTCCTCTTCGCCTCCGCCGGCGTGCTCCATCACGCGGGAATCAAGATCCCGTTCTACGGTTTCTTCGGCCCCGATTCCGGGATCCGCACGAAGGAGGCGCCCACAACCATGCTCATCGCGATGGGGATGGCCGCCTTCCTGTGCGTCTTCAACGGGGCGTTCCCGACCCTGTTCCTGTATCCGAACCTGCCGTACGAGGTGACGTACGTGCCGTTCACCTCCGCGCACGTGATCAGCCAGCTGCAGCTCCTCTTCTTCGCCGTGCTCGCGTTCGTGTGGCTCAGGCTGTCGGACCGGGAGCCGCACGAGCTGCCCTCGACGAACCTGGATGCGGACTGGTTCTATCGCCGCTTCGGCAGGAGCCTGGCGCTTGCGGCCGGGGGCGTCGCGTCGCGGCTGCGGGATGCCGTCGCGGCGCGCTCCGTGGCCGCGGCCGGCAGCGCGATCGGATCGGCGCGGCGCTACATGGGCCCGACCGGCGTGTGGGGGCGCACCTGGCCCACCGGCACCAACGTCATCTGGGTCGCCATCCTGCTTCTGGTGTTCCTGCTCCTCTACTACGCGAGTACGCCGGTCGCGAGCGTTCCGCCGCTGCCGTGACGACGTCCGGCGCGGCGGGGACCGGCGGGGTTCGGGATTCGAGCGCCTGGGCCCTGATCGAGTCCATCCTCGCCGGCCAGGAGGCGATCGTCGCGCTCGGCGTCACCCTCGAGGAGCTGGGCGAGGACAGCGCGGTCCTCAGGATGCCCAAACAACTCGAGCTGACGCGGGGCGACGGCACCAGGTATCACGGCGGTCCGGTCGCGTCGCTGATCGACATCGCGGGGGACATGGTCGTCGCGGTGCGAGCCGGAGGCGGCGTCCCGACGATCTCGCTGCGGGTCGACTACCTCCGCCCCTGCACAGGCCCGTACCTGCTGGCCACGGCCCGCCTCCGGCGTTACGGCCGTACGATCTCGGTTTCCGACGTCGATGTGCACGACGACCAGGGGCGCCTCTGCGCGGTGGGACGCGGGACCTACTCGTCGCTCGTGGGCTGAAGGTGTCCCTCGTGGTCGGGGCGCGCCGGTCGCCGCTCTCCCGGGCGCAGGCGGCCTGGGTGGGAGACCGACTGCGCGAACGCTGGCCGAAGCTGTCCATCGAATACCGATTCATCTCCACCGCCGGGGACCGCGATCCCGGGACGCCGCTGCCGGAGATCGGGGGCAAGGGGCTGTTCACGGAGGACCTCGAACGCGCGCTCCGGGAGAGAGAGATCGACGTCGCGGTGCATTCCCTGAAGGATCTGCCGGCCGACCTCCCCGATGGGTTGATGCTGGGCGCGGTCCCGTCCCGCGAAGATCCGCGGGATGTGCTCGTAGTCCGGGATTCGCTCCATTCCGCCGCACCGGATGACGGCCGGGGCGACGTCCTCCGGCGCCTGCCCGCCGGCGCGCGGGTCGGCACGTCTTCGCTGCGCCGCGCCGCGCAACTGCGCGCCTCCCGTGCCGACCTCGATCCGCGGCCGATCCGCGGGAACGTCGACACGCGGCTCCGCAAGCTGAAAGACGGCGGCTTCGAGGCGCTGGTTCTGGCCGCAGCCGGGCTCCGTCGCCTGGGCCTGTGGCCGCCCGGTGCACACGCCCTGGACGACGGCTGGCTGCCTGCCCCCGGACAGGGCGCGCTCGGGCTCCAGTGTCGGGCCGGCGAAGACGACATGGCTGCCCGCGTGCAGGCGCTCGACGATCCGACCGCCCGACAGGAGGTCACGGCCGAACGGGCGCTCCTGGCGGCGCTCGAGGGGGGGTGCCGGGTCCCCATCGCGGCCCGTGCGTTTCCGCGGGGGGAGGACCTGTGCCTTCGCGCGGCCGTCTACGACGTGGACGGCGGCCCGCCGGTCGAAGGCGTCGAGACAGGGCCTCGCTCGTCGGCCTTCGCCATCGGCCGGGGTCTGGCGGAACGCATGCTGGAGGCGGGTGCGTCCCGCCTCGTGGAGCGGGCGCGGCGGCTCAGCCGGTGAGGCGGCGCGAACCGTCCGCCTGGTATCCGTACACGAGGGTCATGCACCCCGGCGTCGCCTGCGGACAGTAGTAGCTCAGGATCCTCAGCTTGGCGTAGCGCCCCTCCGCGGTCCGGATCACGTACGTCTCGTCCTTCGGCTCGAGGAGGTGGGAGAAGAACCCGTACCGATACCAGCGCTCGAGCCCGGGCGTCGCCGGGCCATCCTCAAGCGCGCGCTCCGTCGTTGCATACCCGGACGCCGGGGCCTCGGTCACCGCTTCCCACGGCACGCCGATGGCGATGGCCCCGCCGGCCCCGGGATACCCCGTTCCGCCGTTCACGATGACGTGGTAGCGGTTGAGCGCGAGATCCCAGCCCGCGAGCGGCCCATCCACCGCGCTCCTCTTGTCGAAATCGAAGTGGACCCACTGCGATCCGTCCCGCGCATCGATCGTCACGGTATCCACCACGAACCCATCCACCGGAGGCTGCGGGGCGATGGGCGTGGGGATGAACGTCAGCGGATCGGGTCTTACGAACGAGCCGGCCACGACGACGGCGATGACGAAGAGGAACGCGGCCCCCGCGACATACAACACGACCGGCCGGCCTCCGCCCGCCCGTTCCTCGCTCCCGTCACGCACGCCGTCTACCGAAGCGTCGCGCCGCCGAACCTGCGCCTCACCGCTCCCGGCGCCACGGAGAGTCGCGCCACGTTCCGCTGAGGAACCTGGTCAGGTTGGCGAGATAATAGGCCAGACCGGCCGCCGCGAGGGCGAAGGCGACGCCGATGAGCAGCGCCCCGACGCTGCCGGTGCTCGCGAAGATCCGGAACTCCCACGCGGCGAAGACGGCGCAGAACACGATGGCCGTGGCGATGAGGAAGCGGTGAAAGCCGATGATCGACATGGGACGTTCCGTTCACGGTGGACGGCGCTGGAACCGTCACACATCGTACGATGACGGGGCGAACCTCGAAACGTCGTCCCGGTGACGCTATCGGTGATGCTGTTGACCCTTCACAGGCCCGGTGGGAGCTTCCACCCCCGATGAACTCCGGAATCCGCACCTATCACGAAGTCGACGAACTGCCCTCGGATCTTCCCGATCAGATGGCGGCGCAGGACGAGCGCGTGTCCGCTCGACTCGCCTCCGTGGCACGGGTCGTCGCCGTGATGAGCGGCAAGGGCGGGGTGGGGAAGAGTCTCGTCTCCGCCCTTCTCGCGACGGCGATGGCCCGTCGGGGGCGTCGCGTGGGCCTGATCGACGCGGATCTGAACGGTCCCAGCGTTCCCCGCCTTCTGGGCATCGAACCGGGGACGCTCGCGGAGGGACCGGACGGACTCGAGCCGCCCACCTCGCCGGCGGGGGTGCGCGTCATGTCGATGGGGCTCCTCCTGGAGCCGGAGCGGGCCCTCGCCTGGCGCGAGCCCGCCGACGCCGGCTTCGTCTGGCGCGGCGCCCAGGAGCGCGGAGCGCTGCGGGAGTTCATCGCGGATGTCGCCTGGGGGGAGCTCGACGTCCTCCTCGTCGATCTCCCGCCGGGTACCCAGCGCCTCGCCGAGCTGCACGTCCTCGTCCCCCAAATGGCGGGAGTCCTCACGGTCACGATCCCGAGCGCGGCTTCGCGCGACTCCGTAACCCGCTCGCTCGACATGGCGCGGACACGCGGCCTGCGCCTGCTGGGGGTGATCGAGAACATGTCGGGAATCCTCTGCGGCGCCTGCGGCAGCCTCGTCCCGCTGCATGCCGGAGAGGCGGGCGAAGATCTTGCGGAGGGCTTCGACGTCCCGCTTCTCGCCCGCCTCCCCTTCGACCCCGAGTTGGGGGCCGCCGCCGACGGAGGCCGCCTCGATCCGTGGGTGGACGGGACGGGGCCCGCGGCGGAGGCGCTCGGGCGCCTGGCGGAGCAGCTGTGAAGTTCCTCTGCCTCGAATGCGACCGGCAGATGGCGTTCGACGAACGCGCCGTGCCGGGCGACGGCACGATGGCCGCCGTCTTCAAGTGCCCGGACTGCGGGCGGAAGACGGCGATGCTGGCCAACCCCATGGAGACGCAACTCGTCAGTTCCCTCGGTGTGAAGGTGGGCGGCCGCACGGTGCCCGACGCGAACTTCGAGGGCATTCGCAGCGGGGTGGCCACAGGCAGGGAGGAAGCGTTCGAGCCACCCCCCGCGGCGAATCCGGGGGGCGTCCGATGGAGTGTGGAGGCGGTGGAGCGGCTCGGTCTCGTCCCCTCGTTCGTCCGGGGGATGGTGAAGAAGATCTACAGCGACTATGCCAGGGAGCGGGGGATCGAGGAGATGACCCCCGCCGTCATGGACCGCGCACGCACCGATCTCGGACTCGAGGGGATGTGATGGAAGGCGCTCCGGACCCGCTGATCGAACGGGAGGTTCACGGCGTGCGGGCCGTAGTGGACCGCGACCTGTGCGTCGGGTTCGGTGACTGCATCGAGGAAGCGCCGGAGGCGTTCGATCTCGACGAGGATGGCGTGGCCGTGTTCACGACCCCCGAGCATGCGTCACGAAAGCGTTTCCTGGAGGCGTGCGCGTCCTGCCCCGTCGATGCGATCACCGTCTGGGAGGACGGGATCGAGATCGTCCCTTGACGCGCCCCGCCGTTCCGGCGCTCGTCGTGGCGCGGGGCGTCAGCTACACCTACCCCGATGGGAGTGCCGCCCTTTACGAACTTTCGCTCGAGATCCGGGACGGAGAACGACTCGGACTCCTCGGCCCGAACGGGTGCGGCAAATCGACCTTTCTCCGACTCCTCGCGGGCGACCGGGTCCCGGGCCTCCGGCGAGATTCCTCGGTGGACGGTGCCCGACAACGCTGGCTCGCCCCCGATCAGCCGGCCCTGCGGTCCTGGCTCAGCGGGCGCGAGAACGCGGCCACGCTGCTCGAACTTCACGGCGGGCGGCCCCGGCAGGCCCGGGCCGCGGCCGACGCCTGGATCGAGCGCTTCGGCCTGTCGGGCGACGCGAACCGTCCTGTCGGCACCTATTCGAGCGGGATGCGTCGGCGCCTCGCCCTCGCCGTCGCCTTCGGCGTGCAACCCCGGCTGCTCCTCCTGGACGAACCGCTGGCCGGCCTCGACCCCGAAGGCCGCGCGGCGTTCGCCGCGGCCCTCGCCGACCACCGGGCCGCCGGAGGCGCCACGGTGCTCTCCGTCCACGACCCGGGCTTCGCCGCGGCGCACTGCGACCGCGTGGCCTTCATCGTCGACGGGCGTTGCGAGGTGGCGGACGCTCCCGCCCGGCTCCTCGAACGGATCGGGATCCGCCCGCGGGTCGAGATCCGCTTCCCGGCGGGAGGACATCCCGACCGCGCTGCCCTCGAGCCGGCCCCGGCGGGCGTGCGCCCGGTTTCGTGGGGTGAAGGCAGCCTGCTCCTCGAGGTCGGAGACCCGAGCCGGGCCCTCCCGGAGACGCTCGCGTGGGTTCTGCGCGCCGGAGCCTCCGTCGCCTCCGTGAACGTGCGGGAACCCGGCCTCGCGGACGCCTTCGTCATCCTGACGGGGCGGGATCTCGAGGAGACAGCGAGGGACACAGCGTGACGATCTGGCGTCTGGCGTGGCGTTCGGCGCTCGCGCGGCGGCGGCTCTTCGCCTGGAACGTGGCTGTGCCGCTGCTCCTCCTCACGCCGGTCGCGTTGAGCGAAGCGGCGGCGCCGCACCGCGTCGCCGTGTTCGGCGTGTTCATCGTCTTCTTCGGCGCGTTCGGCTCGGCGATCCCGGCCGTGCGGGATACGCGGGACGGCTGGCTCGACGAGATCCTGCGCGCGGGGTATCCGGCTCCCCGCTGGCTGCTGGAGAGGACTCTGGCCGGGACGGCGATCGACACTCTGCAACTCGTTCCGACCCTGTTCGTCCTCCTGTGGTCGGCCGGCGGCCTGCGGGCGGTTCCCGCCGTTCTCCTCGCGACCCTCGCGACGCTCTGGTTCGCCAACCTCCTCGGCCCTCTCGTCGCCGCCGCGGTGCGGTCCCTCGCCGAGGCCGCCCTCGCTTCCGCGGCGCTGTCCCTCCTCCTCCTGCACTTCGCCGGCTTCTTCCGGACGCCCGCGCCCGGCTGGACATCCTTCGTCGCCGACTGGAACCCCTACACCCCGCTCCGGGCCGCCCTGGGGGCCGCCGTCGGGCCGATTCCGGTGGACGATTCAGTATGGTTTCGCAGCCTTTTCGTCGCGGCCGGCCTCACCTTCGGGGCCGCGATTTTCGCGTCGGATTGGAGCCGCCGCCTCCGCTGGCCAAGAACCTGGTGACCGCGTTTGACTTTCCCCGTGGTCAACCGCAACTTCTTGGCCCATAAGCGGGGGTCCGGACCTCCGGAGACCCTGAAGGCCTTGAACCAGCATCGCCGAATTCCTTGTCCGTGGCCGATTTTCGCGGACTGCGTATATCCGGGCTTCGCACCCGGGCGAGGCTGGCGCGAGCAGCGTGAACCGGCCGCAGCACGCCGTCCAACGGAGCGCCATGTATCGAGAGGTATTTGTCCCGGTCGATAACTCGCGCGAGTCGGATTGGGCCGTAGACCGCGCCATCGAACTCTGCGCCCGCTTCGGGGGCCGCATCACGGGCTCCCACGTCTACGCCGCGCGCCTCCACGACATCCGCTTCCGCCAGCTCGAAATCGGGCTCCCGGCCCAGTTCCAGGAGCCGGCCGAGATCCGCAGGCAGCGCAAAATCCACGACAAGCTGATCGAGAAGGGGCTGCAGCTCATCTCCGACAGCTTCCTCGACCAGCTCCACCGCCGCTGTACCGAAGCCGGCGTGACCATCACGCGCCAACTTCTCGAGGGCATCAACTACGAGGAGATCATCAACGAGGCGAACCGCGGCAGCGGCCGTCTCCCGAGCCTCATCGGCTTCGATCCGAACATCGCCCACAACTACGACGGCAGCGAGAAACAGCGCACCGACGTCAAGCTGGGCGAGAACGGCCGCCTGCTGGCGGAGGACGAGGAGCAGGAGGACAAGCTCGCGGGTACCTCCGGCCGCGAGTACGACCTCGTCGCGATCGGCGCTCACGGTCTCGGGCGGCAGGAGCGGAGCCGGCTCGGCGGCGTCGTCGCGCGCGCGCTCCGCGGGATCGAGAAGGACGCGCTCATCATCCGCGACGAGCGGCCGCTCGAAGGCGGCAAGTGGCTCGTCGGCGTGGACGGATCGGCCTACGCGTACAAGGGGCTGCGGATTGCGCTGGAGATGGCCCGTGAGTACGGCGCCAAGGTCTACATCGCGAGCGCGTTCGACGTGCAGTACCACCACGTCGTCTTCCACAACATCAAGGACGTGCTCTCGGTCCAGGCCTCGAAGGTGTTCAAGTTCGAGGAACAGGAAGAACTCCACAACAACATCATCGACAAGGGCCTCCTCCGCCTCTGCAAGGCGAACATCAAGCGGGCCGAGGTGATGGCGAGCGAGTTCCCCGACGTCGAGATCGAGACCCAGGTCCTCATCGGGAAGCCGTTCGACGCGCTCCTCAAGTGGGCCGAAGAGATCGATCCTTCCCTCATCGTCGTGGCCCGTCACGGCTCGCACCGGATCGAGGGCACGGATCTGGGGTCGCAGGCCGACAACCTCGTCCACCTCTCCGATGCGAACATGCTCCTCATCGGGACCGAGCAGGTGCGTCCGGAGGAGATCCCCTGGATCGAAGAGGACGGGGAGGCCGGGCTCGAGTGGGCGCCCGAAGCGGAGGTGAGGATCCTGCGCGTGCCGCCGTTCGCCCTCGGGATCGCCCGCAAGGCCGTCGAGGAGTTCGTCCTCGAACGCTACGGGCCGGGGAGCCGTTACGCGGCCGCCTTCGTCCCGAATCCGAAGGACGAGAAGAAGTACAAGGCGTCCGAGGCTCCGACGAACGGCACGGCGAGGGTGGCGCGCGAGGCCCTCGAGACGGGCGCCGCGCCTTCGATCGCCGAGGTCGGGCAGGCCGCCAACGGCCGCGCGAACGGCGAGAAGGCGGAACTCTGGAACCGTGACCAGTTGCCCGTCGTGACCAACGAACGCCTCGACGAGGCGATCAAGAAGCTCCTTCCGACTCACATGCAGCTCGTGATGGGGATCGGCGATGCGGAGGAACTCGCCCTCGCGGAGGTGAAGGCGGGTGAGGCGATGAAGCGCACCGTCGTGGAGACGAGCGACGCCGACGCCTTCGAGGCCCCCCTCCCCGTGATGGCGAAGTGTCCGGTCACGGACAACCAGATCCCCCGCGACCGCACGGACGCCGACCCGATCGTCTGGACCCACGAGGCATTCGAACGCCTGGGGCGCGTGCCGCTGATCGCGCGTCCCCTCGCGCGAAACACGGTGGAGCGCTTCGCCCGCGACCAGGGCATGTGGCGCGTGACGACGGTCGTGATGGACGAGAACAAGGACGCGATGATCGCGGCCGACGAGTTCGACCTCGACACGATGCTCGTGATGTTCAACGAGTTGAAGGCGAAGCAGGCGCGGGCCGAGGCCGCCGGCGTCGACGGGATGAGCGAGGAGATGAAGCGCTTCATCGAGGAGGCGAAGGCCTCCGGGGTGACGCGCTGTCCCATCCGCGACATCGAGCAGCAGGCGGAGGACTGTCCCGTCGACTTCAAGATGGTCTCGCCCGACGATGCCCGCGCCGCGGTCGAAAAGTTCGCGCGCACGGAACTCGGAGAGGAGACGGGAGCGGAGCAGAGCGGTCCCGCTTCGGAGCAGGGATCGCGCCCGAAGTGACCGGGGCCCCGCTGGCCGCGGAAGCTGTCGCGCACCGGAGCCCGGCCGTGCCCGGTTCGCTATGGGACGGCGGCCCCGCCGCCGCGTCGCCGCGCACCGAACCCGATGTCGCCATCCCGCACGTTGTCGCCTGGAACCTGACGCGCCGCTGCAATCTCGCCTGCTCCCACTGCTATATTTCCGCCGGATCGTGGCACGCGGCCGACGACGAACTCGACACCGCGGCGTGCTTCCGGGTCATCGACCAGGTCCTCGAAGTGAGTCCATCCCCCCTCCTCATCCTCAGCGGGGGGGAGCCGCTCGTGCGCTCCGATCTCGAGGAGATCGCGTCGTACGCCTCCGAACGCGGCGCCACCGTGACGGTGGGCACGAACGGCACCGGACTCACCGATGAACGCGTCGCCTCGCTCAAGGCGGCCGGCGTGCAGGGGGTCGCCCTGAGCGTCGACTCCCTCGACCCGCGTTATCACGACCGCTTCCGCCACGGGGAAGGCGCACTCGAAGACACGCTCGCCGCCGTCGACCGGCTGGCGGAGCACCGTCTCGACTTCCTCATCCAGTTCACGGTCACGCGCGGGAACCGGGACGAACTCGACGCCATCGCCGCCTGGGCGGATGCGAAGGGTGCCGTCTGCCTCAACGTCTATTTCCTCGTCGAGACGGGCAGGGGAGAGGGCATGAGCGGCCTCGCCCCCGCGGAGAACGACGAGATCGTGGTCCGGCTCGCCGAACTCCAGCGGGACTACCGCGGGCGGCTCATGATCCGCTCCAAGTGCCAGCCGCAGCTCATGCGGCACGTGTACGAACAGGATCCGGACTCTCCGCTCCTGAACTACCGGACGCGCTGCCCCTGCGGCGTCCAGTACTGCCGCATTACGCCCGAGGGCAAGGTGACGCCGTGCCCGTACATGCCGGAGGTGGCCGGCGACCTCGCCGACGCGTCCTTCGGCGAGATCTGGCGCGAGGCGACCGTCTTCCGCCTGCTGCGCGACGGCGAACCGGGCGGAAAGTGCGGCCGCTGCGAGTACCGCGCGCTTTGCGGCGGCTGCCGCGCCCGCGCGTACGCGGTGGACGGCGACCTCCTCGGTCCCGATCCCTCGTGCGCCTACGAGCCGGGGCCCGGCATCGCCGACGCGATCGAGCCGCGCCGGGCGGTCACCTACGGCTCGGCGGCCGAGCAGAAGCTCCAGTGGAGCGCGGAGGCCGAGGCGCGGCTCAGCGCCATCCCCAGCTTCGTGCGCGGCGTGGTGGCAGAGCGGGTGGAGAAATTCGCGCGCGACCGCGGGCACTCCGAAGTGACGCTCGACGTGATGACCGAGGTCCGCCGGGCCATGCCGGTCGACTTTTCGAAACGGATGCCCTTCTTCGCCCGGAGTCGGCGGAGCGCGGGACGGGGGGAAAAGCGATGAAGCGTTGGATGACGCGGGGCGTCGTGACCCGCGGCGTACTGCTCGCCGCCCTCGCACTGGCGGTCGCGCTCCCGCTCCTCGCGCAGGTGCCGGGGCCCGACTACGGGGAATTCAACTTCCTGGGGCTCGACCGTCGCGGTGCGGTCTGGATCGCGGCCCAGCTCCACCTGCTGTTCGCGGCCTTCGTGCTCGGCGTGCCGATGTTCGCCGTCGTCATCGAGGCGATCGGCATGTTCGGAGGGGACGAGAAGTACGACAAGCTCGCGAAGGAATTCACCCGCCTCCTGCTCGTGGCCTACAGCGCGACCGCGATCTGGGGCGCGATCCTCGTCTTCTTCCTCTCGACGCTCTACCCGCGCTTCTGGGCGTACCTCACGGCGATCTTCGCTCCGTCGATGTGGGTGTACGCCGGCCTCTTCTTCCTCGAATCGTTCACGCTCTACCTCTACTACTACGGGTGGGACGCGTGGAAGAAGGGCGCCGCGAAGAAGGTGCACTGGTGCCTGGGGATCATGCTCAACATCTGGGGCACGATCGTCATGTTCATCGCGAACGGGTGGCTCACCTACATGATGAGCCCTCCGGAGGGACTCACGGCGGATACGGCCCCCCAGACCGTCCAGTTGTGGAGCGCGATCAACAACGCGACCTGGATGCCCATCAACATCCACCGGCTGCTCGCGAACGTGGTGTTCGGCGGTGCGATCGTCGGCGCCTACGCGGCGTACCGCTTCCTCACGAGCAGGACCGACGAGGAACGCGCGCATTACGACTGGATGGGCTACACCGGCAACCTCATCGCGATCGGCGCGCTCATCGTCCTCCCCTTCGCCGGGTACTGGCTCGGACGGGAGATCTACGAGTTCAGCCAGCAGATGGGCATCACGATGATGGGCGGCTTCATGAGCTGGCTCTGGATCATCCAGGCCTTCCTCATCGGCATCCTCTTCCTCGCGGGCAACTATTATCTGTGGATCGGGATGGGACGGATCCCGGGGGCCGAACGGTTCCAGCCGTACATCAAGTGGATGCTGCTCGTGCTGGTCCTGGGCGTCATCGTGTGGGCCACCCCGAACACGATGATCGCGGACCGGGACGAGATCGCGGCCATGGGAGGGATCCGGCACCCGTTCCTGCAGGTGCTCGGGGTGATGAGCGCGAAGAACACGGCCGTCAACCTGATGATCCTGACGACGTTCCTCTCCTTCCTCATGTACCGGAGGGCGAACAAGGATCCCGTGGTCCAATGGGCGCGCGCGGGGACGGTGCTGCAGGGGGCGGCCTTCGCGCTGTGCGCCGTCGTCGTCGTGTTCTACGGCGTGTACGGCTACTTCGTCACCGCGATCGTGCGGATCGGCTTCTCCGTATATCAGGTGCTCGCGGTCCTGGCGACGATCCTGTTCGTCATCGGGATCGACATGGCGATGCTGCGGGGCGCGAAATCCCGGGGCGAGATTCGGTGGGGGCGGATGCCGGACCGGTCCCAGTACGCGCTGCTCATCCTCGCCGTCACGTTTACGTGGCTCATGGGGCTGATGGGCTTCGCGCGCAGCGGGATCCGGCAGCACTGGCACGTCTACGAGGTGATCCGGGACACGAGCGAGCAGGCGTTCACGCCGGCCCTCGGGCCCGCGGCGACGATCATCAGCATCTGCGTGCTCATCTTCTTCGCCCTCGTCGGATTCATATTCTGGCTCGGCGGCCTGGCCGAACGCTCCGTGTACCGCGAAGCCGAGGCGAATGTGAAGGCCGGGCAGGAGGGGCGCGCCGCGCTCGGAGACCCGATGCCGGCGCCCTCCCTGGGCGACGTGGACTAGATGCGGTGCCTGATAGCGGGGACGCGAGGACGGTGGTGCGAGGACGGTAGGAATAGATGACGAACCTGAAGATCCTGTTCACGGTCGTGGCGACGTTGGCGGTGTTCACCTTCGTGGCGAACGTGATCCCGCAGGTGCAGTCGGCGGTGCCGCGGGAGATCGTGCTCAGCGCGGACATGCCGCCCGAGGAGCTGGCGGCGATCGGCGAGGAGATCTACGCCGGGGCGGGCGGCTGCACGGCGTGCCACGGCCTCGGCACGCGCGCTCCGGACCTCCTCGGCGTGGTGGGCGGTGTGTGCGCGACGCGCGTCCCGGGGCAGAGCTGCAAGGATTATCTCTGGGAGTCTCTGGTCAACCCAACGGCCTACATTGTTGAGGGCTTCGACCCCATCATGATCGATCAGAGCATCGTCTCGTCGCAGGCCGAGCTGTGGACGCTCGTCGCCTTCCTGCAATCGCAGGGCGGCGAGATCACGGTGAACGCGGACGACTTCGCCGCGGCGCTGGCCGCCGACGCCGCGGCCGCGTCCGCTCCGCCGCCTCCCGTCGTGACCGACCCGAACCAGGTCGACGCGGTCGCGCTGATCACGGCGCAGGGCTGCCTCGCCTGCCACGCGCTCGGCGGGGAGGGCGGCATGGTCGCTCCCCCCTTCGAGGAGCTGCGGGGACAGGATCCCGCCTTCGTCCGCGAGGGGATCGTGGATCCGATGGCGACCATAAACGAGGAATACTCGACCTTCGCCGGAACCATGCCGACGATCTTCGGCGACCTCATGTCTCCGGTGGAACTCGATGTGCTGGTGGACTTCTTCGTGGGAGGCTCCGGAGCCGGCGCGGAGGGCGGGGAGGCTCCCGGCGACGCGGCGGAAGTCCCGCCCGACAGCGCGGGAGGTAGCCGATGAAGCGTTACCTGTCCCATCCGTTCTGGCAGGGCGCGATCGTCATCGTCGTGTCCTACGTGGCGTTCGAGTGGGTGATCGGCTACGTGCTCCCGGTGATCGGCGTGGCGAGCGCTCCCGTGCCGAGTTCGGTCATCCTCCAGTACATGCTCACCGTCCTCGTGGGCATCGTCCTCTACATGAGCGCGGACGAAGCGCGCTGGAAGAGCTTCAAGAAGCCGATCCACGAGACCATGGTCGCCAGCGACCGGAAAACGCTGCGCGGGATCCTCATGGTCGCCCTTCCGGTCCTCATCGGCTGGCTCGCCTATCAGAACGTGAGGCCGAGCTATGCGGCGCCGGCCACGCTGCGCTCCGTGCACCCCGCGCCGCCCAACCAGCTCACGTTCCGCGGCGAGACGATCGAACTCACCGGGCTCGAGAACCCGTTGCACGAGGAAGGCTCCATCGAAGAGCACCTCGCCGTGGGGAAGCGGATCTACGTGCGGAACTGCGTGCCCTGCCACGGCGACCTGCTCGACGGTCAGGGCCACTACGCGCCGGCCTTCAACCCCGTGCCCGCGGACTTCACGAGTTCCGGCAACCTGCCCCAGCTCACGGAGAGCTACGTGTTCTGGCGCATCGTCAAGGGCGGCCCCGGCCTCCCGCGCGAGGGGACGCCGTGGGATTCGGCCATGCCGGCGTGGGAGACGATCCTCGAGCAAGACGAGATCTGGGCGACGATCCTCTATCTTTACGACCAGACGGGGTTCACGCCGCGCACCTGGGAGGAAGAAGGGGAAGGGGGCCACGAATGATGGCGCTCCGCCGCAGGGCCTTCGGGCTGGTCGCGCCCGGCGGACTCGCCATCTTGGCCGTCCTCGCCATCGCCGCCGTTTCCGCCGCGCCCCCGTTGGCGGCGCAGGAGGACGCCGTGGCCGCCGGCAAGGTTGTGTACGACCGCTGGTGTGCGGAGTGCCACGGCGAGACGGGGCAGGGGGATGGTTCCGCCGCCGCCTCGATGCTGCCCCGGCCGCGCGACTTCACGCAGGCGCTCTACCAGATCCGGACGACCGGGAGCGGGCAGCTCCCGACGGACGCGGACATCCGGTTCGCGATCGAGAACGGGCTGCCGGGTACGACGATGCCCGGCTGGCCCAACCTCTCGGACGGCGAGATCGACGACCTCATCGTCTACCTGAAGAGTTTCTCGCGCTTCTTCGCCCAGGGGCCGGCCCCGGAACCGCTGGACTTCGGCTCGGATCCCGGCGGCGGTCCCGCGGCGATCGAGGCGGGGGCCGCAGCGTATCTGACGATGCTGTGCGAGGAGTGCCACGGCCTGTCCGGGCGGGGCGATGGCACCTCGGCGCCGACGCTGGAGGATTGGCGGGGCCTCCCCATTCGCGCGGCCGACCTCACGGAGGCGTGGGTGCTGAACGGCGGCAGCAGCGTCGAGGACATGCATACCCGGATGTTGACCGGGCTCGACGGCACGCCGATGCCGTCGGCGATCGACGCCATGAACTCGGGCGTCGTCTCGCCCGACGAGGTTTGGCAACTCGCGCACTACCTCGCCTCCATGGGGCCGCGGGAGATGCCGCCGCTGCGCGAAGTGATCCGCGTGGGCCGCGCCGAGGGCGGGCTCCCGGCCGACGGCGGGGAGGAGGCCTGGGCGGGCGTCGAGGCCTTCTACTTCCCGATGTCGGGCCAGGTCGTGCAGCTGCCGCGCAACTTCGCGCCGACGGTCGACGGACTCTGGGTCCAGGGGCTCCACGACGGAACCGACATGGCGCTGCGCGTCCAGTGGAACGATCCATCGAACAGCCCGGACTCGAACTGGGACGAGTGGCAGGACAAGATCACGGCCGCGCTCGACCTCGACGGCGCGGAACCCATCGCCCTCGACAGCGCCGGCGCGCCGACCGTGCGCCCCCCGGACGCGGTGCTCCTGCAGTTTCCCTTCGAGCCGCCGGAGGGCACCGACCGGCCGTACTTCCTGATGGGGGACGCCCGGGAGCCGGTCTACCTGTGGACGTGGGATTCGGAGGCCGGCGTCGGCGCGGGGCGGGGCCGCGGCCTCGACTCCGTCGAACCGCTCGCGGAGGACCCGGTCACGGGAGAGGCGACGTGGGAGGAGGGGCGCTGGACGCTCTATCTCCGCCGCCCGATCGAGATCGAAAGCGACGGCCTGGACTTCGCCGAGGGGACGCCGATGCCCATCGCGTTCCAGGCGTGGGACGGGTCCAGCGCCGAGGTCGGAAAGCGCAGTTCCGTGAGCACGTGGTACTACATTCTCCTCGAACCTCCGGCATCCAGCACGGTCGTCGTGACGCCCCTGCTGGCCATGCTCTTGACGGGGGCCTTCGGTCTCGTTCTCGTGCGCCGGGCCCAGGATCGCCGGAGAGATGGATGAAGCAACGGGGAAGGGCTCTCAACAGCCGATAGCGCAACAGCTTTCAGTACGGAGGTAAGTCAATGCGATCGCATTTCTGGAACCGTTCGGCCGCCCTGCTGGGCGTCGTGGCGATGGCCGCCTGTGGCGGCGGTGGCGGATCGTCCGAAGGCGCGGCGGACGACGCGGGCGAAGCGGCGCCGGCCGCCGCCGCGGTGGATCCGGCCAGCGTGGGCACGATCTCGGGCATGGCCAACTTCGGAGGGATGGTCCCGACGATGGAGGCCATCGACATGTCGGCCGAAGCCGATTGCGCCGCCGGCTACGGTGCGGACGGGCCCATGGCCCAGAACGTTCTCGTGTCCGATGGCGGTCTCGCCAACGTCTTCGTCTACCTGAGCGAAGGCGTCTCCGGCGCGCCGGCCGCGTCGGGCGCCGCGGCGCTCGACCAGGTGAACTGCCGCTACACGCCACACGTACTCGGCGTGCAGAGTGGCCAGGACATCGAGATTTCGAACAGTGACAACCTGCTCCACAACATCAACGCCACGCCGACCGAGAACCGCGGCTTCAACATCAGCCAGCCGCGGGCGGGGATCACGAGCACGCAGCGCTTCCAGGTGGCGGAAGTGATGGTGCCGGTGCGCTGCGACGTGCACGGCTGGATGCAGGCGTACATCGGCGTCGTCGATCACCCGTACTTCGCGGTGACGGGCCCCGACGGCAGCTACTCGATCGCCAACGTCCCGGCCGGCGACTACACGATGACGGCGTGGCACGAGGAGTTCGGCACGATGACGGCGAGCGTGACCGTCACGGCGGGTGGGACGGCCGCAGCCTCGTTCGACTACAACGGCGAGATGGCGGGCGCCGACGTCCCGATGGGCGACGCGCTCGTCCTCGAGCACGGTACGAACCGCATCCGGGTGGAGCGCACCCAGTAAACTCCGGGGCGGGGCCCGGCGGCCCGAACGGCCGCCCGGTCCCGCTCGCGTTCCCGTTCACCCGAAGGGCTCACCTGGAAGGAGATCGCTCGTGGATTGGGCGCTGCCCCCGAACTATTCGACATTCGGCGTCGTGATCGACCAGCTGTTCTGGATCATCCTCGTCATCACCGGCATCGCGTTCCTCCTCGTGGAGGGCGGGATCGTCTGGTTCTGCATCAAGTACCGGGGACGCGAGGGCGCCAGAGCGCACTACACGCACGGATCGAACCGGCTGGAGATCATCTGGACGGTGATCCCCGCGATCATCATCGCGATCCTCGGCGCCCACTCGGCCCTCGTGTGGGACGACATCAAGGGAAGCTCCAACCGCCCCGCGGACGCGCTCGAGTTCCTCGTCGTCGGCAAGCAGTTCGAGTGGAACATCACCTACCCCGGAGTCGACGAGACGCTGGGAACGGCGGACGATTTCACCGTCCGCAACCAGTTCCACTTCCCGGTGAACGAGGACATCACGATCCTGCTCGAGTCCGAGGACGTGATCCACTCCTTCTTCATCCCCGAACTGCGCGTGAAGCAGGACGCGGTGCCGGGCATGACCATTCCGGTGTGGTTCGACGCGACGCAGACCGGGAACTTCGAGATCGCGTGCGCCGAACTCTGTGGCCTCGGCCACTACTACATGATGGCGAGCGTGACCGTGCACAGCGCGGCGGACTTCGACGCCTGGCAGGCCAGCCAGGCGCCGGCCGCCGCCCAGTGATCGAGAAAGGCTGATATGGCGACGATCGTAGCGGAGGCGACCGGGCAGGCGATCCTGCACGAGGAGCACGAGCAGTCCTTCCTGCGCAAGTACATCTTCTCGACCGACCACAAGGTCATCGCGATCCAGTTCCTGATCTACACGCTGTTCTTTCTCATGATCGGCGGATTGCTCGCGATGCTCATGCGATACCAGATCGCGTGGCCGGCGCGGGGCGAGCTGCCGCTGGGCGGGATCTTCCCCGAGAGCATGGTCGCGAGCGGGTACATCCTGCCGGAGTTCTACAATGCGCTCGTCACGATGCACGGCTCCGTGATGGTCTTCCTCGCCATCATGCCGATGCTCGTGGGGGTGTGGGCGAACTACCTCATCCCGCTCCAGCTGGGTACGCACGACATGGCGTTCCCGCGGCTCAACATGCTCTCCTTCTGGGCCATGGTGCCGGCGGGCATCCTCACCCTTGCCAGCTTCTTCGTCGTCGGAGGCGCGGCGGGGGCCGGCTGGACGCTCTACGCGCCGCTCAGCGCCCGCCCGGACCTGACCGGCGTCGGACTGGGGCAGATCATGTGGCTGGCCGCCCTCGTCTTCATCGGGCTCTCATCGATTCTCGGATCGGTGAACTACATCACGACGACGATCAACATGCGCGCCCCCGGCATGACCTGGATGCGCATGCCGCTGACCATCTGGTCGCTGTTCATCACGGCCATCCTCGCGCTGCTCGCGATGCCCGTCCTGTCGGCGGCCGGGATCATGCTCATCTTCGACCAGACGATCGGAACGAGCTTCTTCCTCCCGGAGGGTGGGGGACAGCCGCTCCTCTGGCAGCACCTGTTCTGGTTCTTCGGCCACCCGGAGGTCTACATCCTCATCCTCCCGGCCATGGGCTTCACCTCCGAGATCCTCTCCGTGGGGTCGCGGAAACCGGTGTTCGGCTACAAGGCGATGGTCCTGGCGCTCGTCTCGATCGCCTTCCTGGGCTTCATCGTCTGGGGCCACCACATGTTCCAGAGCGGGATGAACCCGATGCTGGGGCTCACGTTCACCGTCTCGACGCTCTTCATCGCCGTGCCTTCGGCGATCAAGACGTTCAACTGGATGGGCACGATGTGGCGCGGGAACCTCCAGCTCCACTCGGCCATGCTGTTCGCGATCGGGTTCGTGGCGATGTTCGCGATCGGCGGCCTGTCGGGTGTCTTCATGGCCTCGACGCCGGTCGATATCTACATCCACGACACGTACTTCATCGTGGCCCACATTCACTACGTGCTCTTCGGAGGAAGCCTGTTCGCGCTCTTCGGGGCGATCTACTTCTGGTATCCGAAGATGTTCGGCCGGATGATGGACGAGACGATGGGGAAGATCCACTTCTGGCTCACCTTCATCCTCTTCAACGTGGTCTTCTTCCCGATGCACGGCGTGGGGATGGTGGGGATGATGCGGCGCATCTACGACTCCACCGGCTACGCGCACCTGCAGGGGATCGAGGACACGAACGCCCTCATCTCGTGGGCGGCGTTCGGGCTCTTCGCGTCCGGCTTCCTGTTCGCGTTCAACTTCTTCTGGAGCCTGAAGAAGGGGAGGAAGGCCGAGGCCAATCCGTGGAACGCGACGACGCTGGAGTGGCAGACGCCGTCGCCGCCCAAGCACGGCAACTGGGAGGAGATCCCGGTCGTCTACCACGGTCCGCACGAGTACAGCCACCCGGATGTGGAGGACAAGGACTGGCTGGCGCAGAACGAACGGCCGGATGTCGTGAGCCCGGCCGCCGGCAGCCACTAAATCGCATGGAAGGGAACTGACGAGATGGCACACGCCGCGACCGCAGGCCGGGTCCCCGAGAGAGGACTCGACGTTTACACCCAGAAGGTGGGAATGTGGGTGTTTCTGTGCTCGGAGGTGATGTTCTTCGCGGGCCTCATCGGCTCGTACGTCGTGCTCCGGTTCGGGGCCGCCGACACGTGGGCGGAACCCGGGGACGTGCTGAACGTCCCGGTGACCGCCTTCAACACCTTCCTCCTCATCTGCAGCTCCGTGACGATGGTGAAGGCGTTCGCGGCCGCGCAGGAGGGCGACCAGCGCGGGATCAAGCTCTATCTGCTGCTGACGACCCTGCTCGGCGCCACCTTCCTCGGCGTGCAGGTCTACGAGTACATCGAACTCGTGCTGCACAAGTCCTGGCAGGGGAGCCACGGGTTCACGCCGGCCGCGGGATTGTACGGGGCCACGTTCTTCACCATGACGGGCTTTCACGGCTTCCACGTCCTGCTCGGCGTGATCTGCCTCGCGTGGGCCACGATCCGCGCCTGGCGCGGGCACTGGGGAGCCGACAACACGCACGGGATCGAGGTGCTCGGCCTCTACTGGCACTTCGTCGACCTCGTGTGGATCATCCTGTTCACGATCGTATACCTGATCTAGGCGGCGTCCAGCAATCGCGGCCGGGAGAGATGGAGCGAACGAATGAGTGAAGCCGGGGGACACGCGGCGAGCGCCGCGGACGATCACGCGCACGAGCATCCGAAGTACATGCTCATCTGGCTCTACCTCGCCATCCTCACGATCCTCGAGGTGCTGGTGGCGTTTCTGGCGATCCCGAAGTGGATGATCGTGGTGTCGCTGCTCATCATGGCCGTCTGGAAGGCCCTGCTCGTCGCGCTCTACTACATGCACCTGAAGTTCGAGCCCAACCGCCTGCGGCTTGTCGCGCTGGCGCCGCTGCCCGCGGTGGCCATCATGATCATCGCGATCATGATGGAGTACGTGTAGGAGCGATTCCGTCGTGGAGGCCGGGAGCCTGCTGAAGGCGCGGATCCCGCTCGGCGGGATGTCGAAGCGGGTCCATTCGATTCGCGGGATGCTTCCCGCATACTTCGAACTCACGAAGCCGCGCATCACGGCGCTCGTCGTCGCAAGCGCGGCCGCCGGTTTCCTCCTCGGAGCGGCGAGCTTCGACTTCGCCCTCTTTGCGCAGGCCATGGCCGGCGTGGCGCTCGTCGCCTCCGGGACGAGCGCGATGAACCAGGTGCTGGAGCGGGACGTCGACGCGCTCATGGTGCGCACGCGCGCGCGGCCCCTGCCCGCCGGCCGGATCGCGACGGCCCCGGCCGCGGTCGTCTCGGGCCTCCTGGCCGCGGCGGGGATCGCCTGGCTGTGGATCGCGGTCAATCCGGTCACGGCGGGCCTCGCACTTGCCACCTTCATCTCCTACGACTTCGTCTACACGCCGCTCAAGCGCGTCCACTCGCTCTCCACCGTCGTGGGCGCGGTGCCCGGGGCGCTTCCGATTCTCGGCGGCTGGACCGCCGCCACGGGGCAGTTCGGTCCCGGCGGCTGGGCGCTGTTCGCGATCCTCTTCGTCTGGCAGCTGCCGCACTTTCTCGCCCTGGCGTGGCTGCTCCGCGACGATTACGGGTCGGCGGGGCTTCGCATGCTCTCCGTCGGCGACTTCGAGGGTCGGCGGACCCGTCACCAGGCGCTGCTCTACGCGCTCACCCTGATCCCCGTGAGCCTGCTCCCGAGCGTCCTCGGTCTCACAGGCGTCGTCTACTTCGCGACCGCGCTCGGCCTCGGGGGGTTCTTCCTGTGGACCGCGTTCCGGTTCGCCCGTTCCGCGACGCCGGGGCACGCCCGGGGGTTGTTCCGGGCCTCGATCCTGTATCTTCCACTGCTGATGGCGGTGCTCGTCCTCGACAAGCTGTAGCAGCCGTGCCGAAACCCTTCGCCGTCCTCGCGGCGGCCCCGCAGATGCAGCATACGCCGGACGAACAGGCGGGATACGTCCTGATGTTCGTGTTCATGGCGGCGATGCCCTACCTGCTTCTCGTCGTGATCGGGGGCGGGATTTTCCGGGCGCGCCGCCGGCAGCGCCGGCAGGAGGTCGAGAGAGCCCTGGAGGAGCAGCGCGAATGGGAGGCGGCCCAGGCCGTCGATCCGGACTCCGCGTGCTGACGCCATGCTGACGCTCAGGCGCAGGATCCGGGCGGGGCTCGTCGGAGGGCTTCTGGGCGGCTTCGTCCTCGCGGTGCTCTTCTACTTCTACGACCTCGGGCAGGGGACGCCGCTTCAGACTCCCGCCTTCCTCTGGGGGGCGATCATCAGCCGCGCCGAGGTCGAGGCGTCGGCCGGGGTCATCGCGGGCTTCACCCTCATCCACTTCACCGCGTGGGCCGGGCTCGGCATGCTGGCCGCGGCGCTCGTACAGTGGGCGGGCCTCCCGCGCAACGTGTTCATCGGCGCGCTGTACGGCCTCTTCGTGTGCTCGCTCGCGTTCTACCTCGGACTCATCCGGGCGCCTTCCGGACTCGTCATGTCCGCGCCGGGATGGCCGGCCGTCTTCTTCGGGAACGCGCTCGCCGGGGTCGTGATGTTCACCCACATGCACTGGGTGAGTTCCGAGCCCGGCATCGTGGGGATGATGAACTTCCTCCGGACCCACCGGGTCACGCGGCACGGGATCTACGCCGGGGTGCTCGGCGCCCTCGTCGTCGCGTGCTGGTTCCTCATCATCGACTCCGTGCTCCGGCAGCCGCTCTATACGCCGGCGGCGCTGGCGACGGTTCTCTTCCGCGGCGCCCCGACACCGGCCGCGGTCGAGATCTCCTTCGCGCCGGTCCTCGGATACACGCTCGCCCACTTCGCTTTCTTCGTGCTGTTCGGCGTCGCGGTCTCCGGCCTCGCGAGACAGGTGTCCAGGTTCCCGCCGCTGGCCCTCGGCATCATCGTGCTGTTCGTCGTCTTCGAGGTTTTCTTCATCGCGATGGTCGCGATGCTTGGCGGCTGGATCCTCGAGGAACTCGCCTGGTGGTCCATCCTGGTCGGGAACATCCTCGCGGCGCTCGTCATGGGTGGATACCTGTGGAAGGTCTACCCGGAGTTCGCGGAGAGTCTCACGGCGGAGAGTCTTTGGGCGGACTGAACCGGCCCCCGGTCCTCGTTGCCACGCGCAGCGCCCACAAACTCCGCGAAATCCGTGGCCTCCTCGCCGATCTTCCCATCCGGTTGCTCGGTCCGGAGGACCTCGGCCTTCCCGAGCACGAGGAAGAGGACGACCTCGAACCCTTCGACACCTTCGCGCGCAACGCCCTGTCCAAGGCGAAGTACTTCCACCGCCGGTCGGGCCTCCCGGTCCTCGCGGACGATTCCGGCCTCTGCGTGGACGCTCTCGGAGGTGGCCCGGGCGTGCGCACCCGGCGCTTCGCGCCGCCCGACCGGGTGGTGCGCTGGGGGCGGGACGAAGCGAACAACCGCTGGCTGCTCGAGCGGCTGCAAGATGTGGACGCGGGGCGTCGCGGGGCGCACTATCGTTGCGCGGTTGCGCTCACCGACGATCTGCGCCACGAAGTCGTGGAGGGCATCGTGCGCGGCCGGATCGCGCGCCGGCCGAGCGGCTCGGGAGGCTTCGGCTACGACCCGCTCTTCGTGCCGGAGGGCCACGACCGCACCTACGCCGAACTGCCCGCAGCGGTGAAGACGGCGACGAGTCACCGTGCGAAGGCGATCCGGCAGGCGAGGGGATGGATCGAAAGGGAAGTCCTGCGGTGACCTTGCGTACGTCCAATCGGGGCGGCCGGATTTGAACCGGCGACCCCCTGCTCCCAAAGCAGGTGCGCTACCGGACTGCGCCACGCCCCGAAGTCCCGAAAGATGGACCGCCCGGGAGGTCGAAGCCACCCCGGGCCCGGAGCGCACGTGAAGTTCCGAGGGGCTTTTTCGCGGAGAGCCGGGGGGGGGAAGCTGTTCGCCATGATGGGGCTGGCGGCGCTCGTCCTCTTCGTCATCGGGATCCTGCGTCCCCTGCGCAGCGCCTTCGCCCTCTCGGGGCTCGCAGCGGGCGATTTCTACCAGGTGTACTTCATCAGCGCCGCGGTGGTGGTGGTCGCCCCGTTCTACAACTTCCTCTCGGACCGCATCTCGTGGCGCCGCCTCATCCCCCTGACGGCGGCGTTCTTCGCCCTCAGCATGGTCGCCTTCCGCCTCCTCTACCAGCCGGGGGAGGCGTGGTTCGGGCTTGTCTTCTACGGGTGGTACGACGTGCTGGCGGCATCGCTCGTCACGCACTTCTACATCGCGACGCAGATCTTCTACAATGCGCGCGACGCGAAACGCGCCTATCCGATCGTCATCGCCTCGGGTTCGGCCGGGGCCACGCTCGGAGCGCTCCTCACGACCGTCTTCACCTCGGGCGGCGGTCCGTCCGAGAACCTGCTTCTGGTCGCGGGCGCCGCGCTCCTTGCGCTGGCGGGTGGCCTCGCTCTCGTCTGGTCGCGGGAGCCGCCGGAGCCGCCATCCGAGTATGCGCACGCGGAAGATCCCGAGCTCGAGCGCAGCGACCTGCGGCGCATGGCCGCGCACCCGCAGGTGCGGCTCATCGCGGCCACCGTCCTCCTGACGATCGTCGTCAAGCAGTTCATCGACTACCAGTACAACACGCTCACGCGCGAGGTCTTCACCGACCTGGGCGCGATCGCCGGCTTCCTGGCCTTCGTCGACGTGCTCACGCAGTGGCTCCCGATCGTCGTCCTCCTCGCCCTGCGTCCGGTCCTGCGCCGCTGGGGCGCCGCCGTCGCCGTCATCATCTTCCCGGTGGCCGTGATCCTCGCGACTGGGGCGCTCGCCGCCGCCGTATGGCTGTCTGCCGCCGCGCTCGCTGTCGCCGTCGGGGCCCGGACGACGGAGAAGACGTTCCGCTATTCCGCCGAGCGCACCGGCCGCGAGATCCTCTACGTCCCCGTCCCGGAGGACATCAAGCTCAAGGCGAAATCGTACATCGACGTCGCGGTGGAGAAGGGGCTGGGAAAGGCGCTTTCCGGCGTCCTCATCATGATTCCCTCCCTCGCTCTCGCCGGCCTCTCGATCATGGGCCGGCTCATCATCCTCGGCTTCGTCGGCGTGGCGCTGGCGGGCGTCCTGCTGCTCGCCTTCCTCAGGGTGCGGAAGTCGTACGTCACGAGTCTCGCACAATCCTTCGAGGGGCGCTTCGCGAGCCTGCGCGGAACCTTCGTGTCGATGGAAGACGTGGGGGCGCTGACGCTCGCGCGGGAGGCGCTCGGGGACGAGCGGCCGCTGAAGGTCGCGTTCGCCTTCGACGTCCTGCGCGGCGCCACGCCGGACGATATCGATGCGCTCGCCCCGGAACTGTACCGCCTCCTCGAGCACGAGAACCCCGGCCTTCGGGCAAGAGCGCTCCGGTCGCTTTCGCGCGCGCCCGATCTTTCGAACGAGGAGGCGGTGCGGGCCCGGCTCGAGGATCCGGATTCCGGCGTGCGCCGGGCCGCGGCCCGGCTCCTCGCCCTGAAGGCGGCACCGCGCGCCCGCGACGTGCTCATTCCGCTCCTCGATTCGGAGTCGACGAACGCACGCTCGGCCGCCCTCGACTGCCTGTTCAGCGACTTCGGCGCCGCGCGGGCCGAACGCATCGCGACCCCCCGCTTCGAACACCTGCTGGGGGAACACGAGAGGGGGACGCTCGAAGAATCCGGCGCCCGCGAGCTGGCGACGGCGGCGGGGCTCGTCCCCGGTCATCCCGCGGTGGAGCGCATCCTCCTCGAGCTCGTCTCCGATCCCCGCGACGATGTCGCGGCGGCCGCCGCGCGCAGCGCATCGCGCCTGCCGCAGCCGGCACTCGTGCAGGCGGCCATCGCGTCGCTGGCGATCCCGCGGACCCGGAGCGCGGCCCGCGACGGCCTCGCCGGGCGCGGAGAAGAAATCGTCGAACCTCTTCTCGCGGCACTCTCCGACCCGGCCGGCGACCCCTGGGTCCGCCGCGGCGTGGCGAGCGTGCTCGGCGAGATCGCGACGCCCAAGACGATCGACGCCCTCATCACGTCCTACCTGCTGCCGGAAACCGAGCAGGCGCTCGACGACCAGGCGCTTGTGTCGCTCCACCGGCTGCGCGCGGGGCACGATCACCTCACGTTTCCCGCGGAGAGGGTGCTCGAGGCCGTGGAGCGCGAAGTGCAGGCGTCCCGGCGCTACGCCCGCGCCGCCACCTCGCTCGAGGAGGTGCCGGCGTCGATGCCCCGAACGCTGCTCCTCCGGTCGCTGGACGAGGCGAGGAGGGATCGGCGGGCGAGTGTCTTCCGGTGGCTTGGGCTCGTATACCCCGAACAGCCGATGCGGCGCAGCTATCTGGCCCTCGAGAGCGGGCAGCCGCGCCGCCGGGCGAACGCGCTCGAATGGATCGAGACCACGGTCGGGCACCGCACGTTCTCCGACCTCAGGCCGGTGCTCGCGGAGGAGGCCCCACAAGGGCCCTCGCGCGGGGCGGGAGAGGTGCTGCGGGAGCTGTGGGACGATGAGGATGCCTGGATCGCGCGGTGCGCGCTCTGGACATCCTTCGAAACCGACCGCGGCGCAATGGGAGAGGCCCTCCCCGGTTTCGCGCCGGCGGAACCCGCGTTGGCGATGGTGGCTCGCAGGCTTGCGCGACGGGCAGCAACCCCCGCACAGGTTGGGGGAGACGAACGGGACGAGGAAGAGATGGAACTGATCGAAAAGGTGTTTCGCCTGCAGAGCGTGGATCTCCTCTCGGGCGTGGAGAGTCGGCAACTCGCGCTCCTCGCCTCCATCGCGAGAGAGGTCGAGGTGCGGCCGGACGCCGTCTTCATCCGCAGGGGGGAGCCGACGGACGCCCTCTACCTCGTGATCCACGGCGAAGTCTCACTCGAGGCGGCGGGAGAGGGATCGATCTCCATCGCCGATGGAGAAGCGTTCGGGACGTGGGCGCTGATCGACGAACACCCGAGCCTCGTTGAAGCGCGCGCCGTCGAGCCCACCCGCGTGCTGCGCATCACCCGGGAGGATTTTCGCGACCTCCTCATCGACCACCCGGAACTCGGCCTCGACCTGCTCCGCGGACTCGCGAGTCGCGTTCGCGGCCTGGCAGTGACATGATCCGACATGGATGAGATCAAGCCGGACGGCGGCACCGTGATGGTCGTCGACGACGAGGACATGGTCGTGGACGCCATCAAGGGGTTCCTGGAACTGGAAACGGACCACCTCGTGCTCCCCTTCACCTCCCCGCGCGACGCGCTCGCCCACCTGGAGGAGGAGCCGGTGCACGCGATCGTGGCCGACCTCATGATGCCCGACCTCGATGGGGTGCAGTTTCTGACGCAAGCCCGCAGGATGAGGCCGGAGGCGACCCGGATCCTGCTCACCGGTTACGCGGATAAGGAAAACGCCATCCTCGCGATCAACGAGGCCGGGCTCTACCAGTACCTCGAGAAGCCGTGGAACAACGACGCGCTGGCCTTCGCCATCCGCAACGGGGTCGAACGAAGCCTCCTCTTCCGCGCGCTGACCGAACGCATGGCCGAACTCGAGGCGGCCAACGACGAGCTTGCCGGCCTCCGGCAGCGCTGGATACAGGCCTTCCTGTGAGCGACCCGGCAATCGAGCCGACGGCCCGGGAGATCACGCAGGCCCGCCTCGCGACGCTCGGCATGCTCGTCGCGGGGATCGCGCACGAACTCAACACTCCGCTGGGCGCGCTGAACAGCAACCACCACGTCATCGAGCGCGCGTTGCTCAAGCTGGGAGAGATCCTCGAGGACGAGGTCGTCACGCCGGACGAACTCGACGAAGTCCGGCGGGTGGTGCGGGCGACGGAGTCGGTGCTGCGAACGAACGGCATCGCGGTGGAACGCATGGTGAGCCTCGTACGTAACCTGCGGAATTTCGGGCGGCCCACGACGTCCGAACCTCGTCCCGTGGACCTTCACGAAGGCATCGAGGGCACCCTGGCGCTTCTCGGACACGAGTTGAGGGAGATCGAGGTCGTCCGCGACTTCGGGGAGCTGCCGCCTGTCGTGTGCCATCCGAACCGGATCAACCAGGTGTTCATGAACCTCGTGCACAACGCAGCCCAGGCCATGGGCGAGGGTGGGGTACTCACCGTCCGGACGCGCGCGGAAGGGGACCACGCGCACGTCCGCGTCGCCGACACGGGCCGGGGCATCCCGCCCGACGTCATCGAGGAGATCTTCGAGCCTGGCTTCACGACCAAGGGCGAGCGGATCGGGATGGGGCTGGGTCTCGCGATCACGCTCCAGATCGTACACCAGCACGGAGGAGACATCTCGGTCGAAAGCGAACCGGGACGCGGGACGACGTTCGACGTGCAGCTCCCGCTCCGGCAGCCCGCGGGTCCCGCACGGAAGGAGGCCTCGGAATGAGGAGACGCACCGATCCGTTACGCACACTTGTCCTCGTCGCGGCGGTGGTCGCGGTTGCGGCGCCGGTCCCGGCGACGGCCCAGGACGCGAATTTCCTCCTCCCCATCGCCGAGATCGAACGGATCCTCCGCGAGGGCGACATGCAGGTCCTCGACGTACGCCCGTCCCGCGGTCTTCCCGGCGAGCGCACGTATCGCGTCACGCTGCAGTCCGGCGACCACGTGCTCCAGGTCAAGTACGCTCCGGCCGCCGAGGGCGCGGACGAGTTCAACAACCAGCCGCGCTACGAACTGGCGGCCTACGATGTCCAGACCCTCTTCCTCGACGAGCGGGAGATGGTCGTTCCGCCGACCGCCATCCGTGCGTTCCCCATCGATGTCGTCCGGGAGACGGTCGCCCGGACGGGGGACACGGCCATCCCTCCGGAACCGACGTTCGGCGAGTGGCCCATGACCCTCGTCGCGCTCCAGTACTGGATGTTCAACGTCGACCTCCCCGAGGAGCTGCCCGACGAAGACCGGATCGAGGAGGACGAGGTCTACGAGCGTCTGCTCGGGAACTTCAACCTCCTCACCTACCTCATCCGCCACAGCGACTCGAACGAGGGAAACTTCGTGCAGTCAATGGATCCCGCGTGGCCGCGCGTGTTCAGCGTCGACAATGGCGTGGCGTTCGCGAGCGAGCCGAGCAACCGTGGCACGCAGTGGCGCAACCTGCGCCTTGACCGCTACCCCGCCTCCGCCATCGACCGGCTGCGCGGCCTTTCGCTCGAGGAGCTGCAGGCGCGCCTCGGGGTCCTCGTCCAGCTCGAGCTGCGGGACGGAAACTTCGTGGAGGTGGAACCGACGGAGAATCTGGACCCGGGCCGCGGGGTTCGGCGTGAGGGGGAGCGGATCCAGCTCGGCCTGACCGAGCGGGAGATCGGGGCCATTCACCGGCGCATCGTCGGTTTGCTGGAACGGGTCGATGACGGCCGCTACGAGTTGATCCCCTGAGGTTTCGCCGTCGGATGTCCGGTCTGCTGGGATGTGCCGTCGTCGCCGCGGGCGCGGGGTGGGCGGGCGGCTCCGCACCCGTTTCCGGCCACGCGACGCCACCGGCCGGGTGTCCTGCGCGAGCGGGGCAGCCCGGTTGGCACGTCGCGGGGGAGTACGGACTCTACGTCGCCTTCGCCGACGGCGGCCTCGAGGTGCGCTGGCTGACGGAGCAGGAGGGGCCCGGCCTGGTGCGGGCGATCGTTGACGGACAGGTCGTCGATGAGCGGAGGACGGAGCCGGGATACGCTCACGCGGTGCGCCTGCGGGTACGGGCGCCCGAGATCGCGCTCGAATACGGGGTCGAAAGCCCGGAAGGAGTCGGCGGGGACGCGGCGCTTCACCGAACGCGGATCTGGGCGGAGCCCCCGAGCCCGGAAGTCGACCTCGCGGCCCACGACTCGGTGTTCGTGTTCGGAGACGTGCACGGCGAGTTCGACCGCGTCGTCTCGCTGCTGGGGCAGGCCGGTCTGATCGACGCGGAGCTGCGCTGGACGGGCGGCGACGCCGTGGTCGCCTTCCTGGGAGACCTGTTCGACCGGGGGAACGACGTGACCCGCCTCCTCTGGTTCGTCTACGGCCTGGAGCGGGAGGCCATGGCGGCGGGCGGCCGGGTGGTCGCGCTACTCGGCAACCATGAAGCGATGGTCCTGACCGGCGACCTCCGCTACGTGGCGCCGAAGGAACAGACGATCGGCGAACTGCACGGCATGCCGTACGAGGCGCTGTTCGATCCGGAGACATCCATCCTCGGAAGCTGGATTGCCGCCAAGCCGGCGCTGGTCCGGCTTGACGATCTGCTGTTCGCTCACGGGGGAGTGAGTCCGGCATATGTCGACTCTTCGCTCGAGGAGTACCAGGACACGCTGCGGACGTTCATCGCGGAACCGCTGTTCACGAGATGGCGGGACGAAGCGTTCCTCCGTGAATATGTGCGCGAAACCCGGCTCGATACGGCCCGGCTCTACCGCCGGTACGACTTCTTCTTCGGACCGGAGAGCGTGCTCTGGTATCGGGACCTCGTGCTCACCGACACGCTCGGGAGGCACCTCGATGCCGTCCTCGAGCGCTTCGGGGCCCGCATTCACGTCGTCGGACACACCCCCGTGCCCACGATCCGGGAGAGCTACGGAGGCAAGCTCATCGCCGCGGACCTGCTCGACGCCGCGGCCGAGATGCTCCGCCTCACCCGCCGACGGGACGGCGGCTGGAACCGTACCGTGTTCACGGTCGACGGGGACACCGTCACGCTCGGCTCCGCGGGCGACCCCGGCCCCTGACGCCGCCGTCTCACCGCCGCTCCAACGCGGCGGGGCCGTCGCCAGGGCGGCTTATGCCTCGCGGAGAACTCCGTGCCGGATCTCGCCGCCGACTGCCGTGGCGACGCACGCGTTGGGGCGCAGGTGGTAGAGCCAGTGCTCGACGTCCGGCGCATCGATGACCGCGAAATCCGCCGCGGCTCCCGGCTCCAGCGACCCCACTTTCCCTTCGCGCCCGAGGGCCCGGGCCGCGTAGCGCGTCGCGCCCTTGAGTACCTCCGCGGGCGTCATTCGCTGGCGGGCGCACGCCAGCGTCATGGCGAAGGGAAGGTGCCAGGATGGGGCCGTGCCGGGGTTGAAGTCTGTGGCAACCGCCACCGCGACCCGGCCGTCGATGAGCGCCCGGGCCGGGGGCGGCGCCTGGTTGAGGTAGAGGGTGGCGAGAGGCAGCGTGACCGCCACGACACTGGCCGCCGCCAGCGCCTCGATTCCGGCTTCCGACACGTACTCGAGGTGGTCCGCCGACACGGCCCCGAGCGACGCCGCGAGCTCGGCCCCGCCACCATCGGAGAGCTGGTCCACGTGGAGCTTCGGCCGTAACCCCAGCTCGGATCCTCGTTCGCAGATCCGCCGCGCCTCGTCGACCGAGAAGGCTCCGTCCTCGACGAACACATCGCAGAACTCGGCCAGCCCCTCCCCGGCCACGGCAGGCAGGATCCGCTCGATCACGAGCCGCACGTAGCCCGCCCGGTTCGCGGCCCATTCCGGAGGGACGACGTGCGCGGCGAGGCACGTTGCGACGATCCGGGCGCCCCCCCCTTCGTCGAGTTGCCGGTACACCCGCAGGAGCCGGAGCTCCGTCTCGAGATCCAGCCCGTACCCGCTCTTCGCCTCGACGGTCGTGATGCCGAGGGACGCCATCCCCGAGAGAAACTCGTGCGCCCGGGCGAGCAGCGTCTCCTCGTCGAGCGCGCGCGTGGCCCGTACGGTGGATGCGATCCCGCCGCCCGCCGCGGCGATCTCCAGGTAGTCGCGGCCCCGGATTCGGTCGGAGAACTCGCCCGCCCGCCAGCCGCCGAAGGCAAGATGGGTGTGCGCGTCCACGAGTCCGGGAATGACGAGCCTTCCGCCGGCGTCCCGGGCCGGTTCCGCTTCGTACTCTGCCGGCAGCGCCTTGGCCGGCCCGGCCCAGCGGACGGTCCCATCGCGCCACACGAGCGCGGCGTCCCGGATGAGCCCGATGTCGTCCTGACCGGCAGGGTTCGCGCAGGTGGCGAGGCAGCCGATGTTCGCGAGGCGCGGCATGGCGGAGAGCGGGCGGTTACTCGAGCATGGGAAGGTCGACTCCGCGCTCGCGGGCCGTGCGGATCGCCTCCGGATACCCCGCGTCGGCGTGCCGCATGACGCCGGTCCCCGGATCCGCCGTGAGCACCCGCTCCAGCCGCCGGCTGCCCGATGCCGTCCCGTCGGCGACGCACACCATGCCTGCGTGCGTGGAATACCCGATTCCCACGCCGCCCCCGTTGTGGATGGAGACCCAGCTCGCCCCGCAGGCGGTGTTGAGCATGGCGTTGAGCAGCGGCCAGTCGGCGATCGCGTCGGAGCCGTCCCGCATGCCCTCCGTCTCCCGGTTCGGCGAAGCCACGGAGCCGGTGTCGAGATGGTCGCGCCCGATCACGATGGGCGCCTGCACCCGTCCCGTCCTCACCAGCCAGTTGAAGCGCTCGCCCATCTCCGCGCGCTCGCCGTATTCGAGCCAGCAGATGCGGGAGGGGAGGCCCTGGAAGCGGACCCGCTCGCGCGCCTGGCGGATCCAGCGGCCCAGCGCCTCCTTCTCGGGGAACGTTTCGAGGACGGCGGCATCCGTCGCCGCGATATCCCCGGGGTCACCGGAGAGGGCGGCCCAGCGGAAGGGTCCCGCGCCCCGGCAGAAGAGGGGCCGAATGAAGGCCGGCACGAAGCCGGGAATGTCGAAGGCCTCCCCCATCCCGCGCAGGTCCGCCACCTGGCCGCGGAGGTTGTTCCCGTAGTCGAATGCGATCGCCCCCTTCTCCCTGAGCGCGAGCATGGCCGACACGTGCGCCACCATCGAATCCAGGACCCGCTCGACGTAGCCCTCCGGGTCCGAAGCGCTCATGGCCTCGGCCGCTTCCACGGACAGGCCCGCGGGGATGTAGCCGAGGCGGAGGTCGTGCGCCGAGGTCTGGTCCGTGAGCACGTCGGGGACGACGCCGCGCGCCGCGAGCGCCGGCAGGACCTCCGCAATGTTCCCGAGGAGGGCCACGGAAAGCGCCACCCGCCGGTCCATTGCGGCGGAGAGCCACTCCAGCGCCTCGTCGAGGTCCGTCGCCATGCGGTCGCAGTAGCCCGTGTCGAGGCGGCGGCGAATCCGGTCCTCCCGGACCTCGACCCCGAGAAACGCCCCCCCGTTCATCGTCGCGGCGAGTGGCTGGGCGCCCCCCATCCCGCCCAGCCCGGCGGTCACCACGAGCCGTCCGGCGAGGGAGCCCCCGAAGTGCTGCCGTGCAAGTTCCGCGAACGTCTCGTAGGTCCCCTGGAGGATCCCCTGCGTGCCGATGTAGATCCACGAACCCGCCGTCATCTGCCCGTACATGGTGAGCCCCAGCGCATCGAGGCGCCGGAACTCGTCGATATCTCCCCAGCGGGGGACGAGGTGGGCGTTCGCGATGAGGACGCGCGGCGCCTCGTCGTGGGTGCGGAACACGCCGACCGGCTTCCCGCTCTGTACGAGGAGGGTTTCGTCGTTCTCGAGTCGTCGGAGCGTCTCCACGATCCTGCCGTACGCCGTCCAGTCGCGCGCCGCCTTGCCCGCGCCGCCGTACACGATGAGGTCCTCCGGTCGCTCCGCCACGTCCGGGTCGAGGTTGTTCATGAGCATCCGGAGGGCCGCCTCCTGATGCCATCCCTTGCAGGAGAGCGTCGTTCCCCTCGGCGCCCGGATCGGTCCGGCCGGTTTCATGCCTCTCCTCCCTCTTCGTCGTCTCCGCCTCCCGGCAGTTCCAATATCTGGTCCGGCGCCAGATCCGCGTCCAGCCGCGCAATATCGAGGCCGCGAATGGCCCCGGCGGGCACCGGGCCGATGAACTCGCACCCCGCGAGGGCCACACCATCCGCCCGCGCCCCTGTGGCGACGCGCTCGTACACCGTATCGATCCCGGTCGCCGCGTAGCGAGTCAGGTTCATGGACACCTGTGTCAGCCCCCGTCGCCGGAGCGGGATCCCGAGTGCCCGGACGTGCGGGAGCCCGCCTCCCGACTCCCGGATCGCCGCCGCGATGCGCCGAGCCGGCCCCGGATCCGCCGTGTCGAGGTTCATGTTGAAACGTACGAGCGGCTCCCGCACGCCGACCGCGACGGCGCCCAGCGACGGATGAGGCGCCGTGGGACCGAGGTCCGGCCTCCATTCGGGGCTCGACAGTTTGCCGGCCAGACCCTCGAACTGCCCGGACCTGATGTGGGGAAGGGACGTCCGCTCCGGGATCGTCGCCGCCCGTTCGTAGAAGAAGACCGGGACGCCGCGCCGCGCCGCCCACTCGCCGAAGGACCGCGACGCTCCGAGCGCATCGAGCTCGGGGCAGCCGGGGCCGCGCACGAAGGGAACGACGTCCAGCGCACCGATCCGGGGGTGCCGGCCCCGGTGCCGCCGGAGGTCCACCTCCGCGTACACTGCCGCCGCGAGCACGGTCGTCGCGCGGACGACGTCCGCCGGGGCTCCGCGGTAGGCGAGCACCATGCGATGGTGGTCCGGGTCGGCCGAGGCGTGGAGGAGCTCGACACCGCGGATTCCCTCGACCGCGGCCGCGAAGCGAGCCATCCTGCGCGGGTTGCGTCCCTCACTCACGTTGGGCTCGCAGAGGAGCCAGGCGGGACTCAGAGCGGCTTGGAGGGCCAGAGATCGCCCAGGGCGCCGGCGGCCGCCCGTTCCAGCGTCCCGTCGTCGATGACCGCCTCGAGACGCGCGATGTCCTCCGCCAGGGAGCGGTCCTCGATGACCGGAGGTACGCACTCGCGGACGGCCTCGTAGACGGCCCGCGTGCCGGCCCCCAGCAGGTCCCGGCCGCCGGGACGGAGGTAGATCGCCTGCGCGGCGCCGAACAGTTCGATCGCGAGCACGGTGCGCGTGTTGTCGAGGATCTCAAGCGTGTGCCGGGCCGCGTTGGCCCCCATGCTCACGTGGTCCTCCTGGTTCGCGCTTGTCGGGATCGAGTCGACGGAGTCCGGATGCGCGAGCGTCTTGTTGTCGGATACGAGCGCCGCCCCCGTGTACTGGAGCGACATCAGGCCCCCGTGCAGCCCCGGAGACTCCACGAGCATGGCCGGAAGCCCCGCGGAGAGTTCCGGCGTCAGCATGCGGAACATCCGGCGGTCCGACAGGCTCGCAACGTCCGCGAGCGCGATCCCCAGCGTGTCGAGCCACAGGGCCGGCCCCGCGCCGTGGAAATTCCCGCCCGAAACGACCTCGCCCGGGTCCCGCCCGGTGGCGGGGAAGATCAGCGGGTTGTCCGACGCCGCATTGAGCGACGCTTCCACGCGCCCCCACAGGAATCCCACCATGTCGTGAACCGGACCGATGACCTGGGGTGAGCAGCGGAGACTGTAGGCATCCTGTACGCGCTCCGGGTCCGAATCGACGAGCCCGCTTCCGGAGAGGAGCGAACGGAGCCGCGCCGCGGTTCCGATCTGTCCCGGCTGGTTGTTCGCCGCGTGCAGCGCCGGGTTCAGCGCGGCCGAACGAGCCAGCAACGCCTCGAAGCTCAGCGCGGCCGCCAGTTCCGCGTGAAGGAGCAGACGTCGGGCGTCGTGGAGCTGCAGCGCGGCTCCCGCGACCATCATCGTCGTTCCGTTCGTCAGCGCCAGCCCTTCCTTGGCCTCCAGGGGCGGACGGGAGATCCCGGCCGCCGCCATCGCGCGCGCCCCGTCCATACGGTGCCCGTTGAACCATGCCTCGCCGCTGAACGCCGTCGGATCCTCGTCCTCGCCGACGCCCGGCTCCGGGCCAGGGGAACGGGTCGCGACCGCCGCCATGTGCGCCAGGGGGGCGAGATCTCCGCTCGCCCCCAGCGAACCCTTGCCCGGCACCACGGGCGTCACCCCGCGGTTCAGCATCCGGATCAGTGTGTCGATGATCGTCGGGCGGACGCCCGACGCGCCGAGTGCAAGCGAGTTCGCCCGCACGAGCAGCATCGCCCGCACCCAGTCCTCGGGCAGCGGCGGACCCGTCCCCGTCGCACACTTGAGGATCAGGTTCCACGACAGGCGGGCCGCATCCGGCGCCGCGATGCGGGTTCCGGCGAGCGAGCCGTAGCCGGTGGTGATCCCGTAGATCCGGGCCCCCGGGCGGGCCAGCGCCTCCACCACCGTGTTCCGGCTCGCCTCAACTCGCCGGCGCGCCTTCCCCTCGAGTTCCCGAACCTCCAGCCCCCTCCGCGCCACGGCGACGACATCCGGAATCGAGAGTTGCCGGGAGAGCGTTACGGCCGCCTGGCTCATCGCGCCGCCCCCGACGAGAGCAGGCCCTCGAACTCCTCCGCGGCCATCCGTTTGCCGACCGTGAAGGGGCCGAACTCGGCGTACTCGGAGCTCGCCTCGTCGTAGCGCATCTCGCTGATGATGGCCTTGAACTCGAGCGGATCGGCCGCCCACAGCGTCACGGCCCATTCCCAGTCGTCCAGGCCCATCGATCCGCTGATCACCTGAAGAATCCGGCCCGCGAAGCTCCGTCCTACCCTGCCGTGCGCCGCCATCAGCTCCGCCCGCTCCTCCAGCGAAAGCCTGTACCAGTTCTGCCCCGGGTTGCGGCGCTTGTCCATCGGGTAGTAGCAGACGTACGGCATGTGCTCCGGCTGTCTCGGCTCGAGCCGGCGCCGCACGTACTCCTTCCGCCGCTCCTCCGCGAGCGCGTCCGCGAGGGCGGCGGCCCACGCCTCGCGGTCCCCCGGATCGATGCGTCCGGCAAGTTCCCGGGTCAGGGCGTAGAGACCCAACTCCACCACGGACAGGTACTCGTCGCGGACGAGGATGTGATCGTCCGAGGCGGAGAGGTGTATTTCGCTGCCCGCCTCGATGAGGCGGTCGAACGTGTCCCGGAAATGGACGATGAGGAAATCGATCCCGCTCCCCGCCACGCGATAGACGCCGGACCAGCCGGGCTCCGATCCGGCGGACCACTTCTCGGCCAGCGCGGCGAAACTCCTCAGCGCCTCCCGGGCGACCGTCGGATCCGCGCCTCTGAGACCGGCCCAGTCGAGTTCGATGGATTGATGAAGGACATACCACCCCTCGATGGAGGCGGGCGGGAGTTCGGAGGCGTGCGGGAGCGGGCGGCCCGTCGTCACTTGAACGGGCCGGCCAGGCCCGGGAAACGGTACACGATCACGCCGCTGTCGGCCGCGTTGTCCACGTCCACGTGCCCCTTCACGACCATCTCCCGCAGGGCCTCCTCCACCTCCTCGAAGCTGAGACCCGAGGCGAGGACGCCCTGTGTCACCGTCAGCAGTCCGCCGTTCGCCTGTGCGGCCTTCAACAGGATCTGCTGCCGGGTGTCCGCCTTGGTGAGCTGCCGGGATGGGGCGGACGGCTCGGCGGCTGCGGCGAGGCGCGGGTGCGGCAGATATCCATCGCGGATGTTCGCCGTCCGCACGAGGCGCTTCATGCGGAAGAGGTCGAAGAACTGTCCGATGCCGAAGAGACCGAATGTGAGCAGCCAAATGATGCCCGTGGCATACATGCCGAGGTAGAAGCGGTGGATCCCGGCCGCTCCGACGAACAGGCAGCACCAGAGGGCGAAGCCGACCCCGTTCGAGTACCGGTCTCCGGTGTCGGACGTCCGTTCCGCCGGCGGTTGGGGGGGAGTCACGACGAGCGGCACGACGGCGTACGGGGCCGCCGGGCCCTCGGGGCCGCCGCCGCCGGGTTCGTTGGGCTTTTCGGTCATCGCTCGCTCGTACGCGCCGGTCACTCCGGAGGTTTCCTGGCAGCCCGTGCCAAGAGCCCCGCCGTCTTCGAGCCGGAGGGGCCCGCTCCGGGCGCGTCGCCGCTCTCGGCGCTGGCGCCGGATCTTGCCACGGGGTGCCACCCACAGAGAGGCACGTTACAACGCCGACCGCACCGCCGCACCCTGCCGAAATCCTTCCACCGCTCTCCGCCCTCACGCGGCGGTTTGCCCCGGACTACGGGCCGCCGATGCCGGCGACTCGCAAGGGACGCGCCTTTGCTCTAGATTGTCGCCCTCGCGGCCCCGCGGCGGGGCGCGAACGACGCGGTGGGCGTAGCTCAGGTGGTCAGAGCGCCAGGTTGTG
>VXMQ01000005.1 GCA_009841015.1 Candidatus Palauibacter denitrificans
GGCAGGGCCAGTTCCTGGAAGGCCTCACGCTGCCCGGCATGCTTCATGCGGCGCTTGTGCGCAGTCCGCACGGTTCGGCGCGCATCAACTCGGTGGACGTTTCCGCCGCCGCAGCCGCGGACGGCGTGGTGGCCGCGTACAGCGGAGCGGATCTCGCCGACGAGTGGGCGGCGGGGCTACCCATGGCGTGGCCCGTAACCGACGACATCCGGATCCCCGACCACTGGCCGGTGGCGCAGGACGTGGCGCGCCACGTGGGCGACGCGGTGGCGGTCGTCGTCGCGACGAGCCGCAACGCGGCGCTGGACGCGGCGGAACTGGTGGAGGTCGACTACGAGGTGCAGGAGGCGGTCGTGGACGTGGAGGCGGCGCTGGCCGACGACGCGCCGCGCGTGCACGAGTCGTTCGACGACAACAAGAGTTACACGTGGGCGCTGACGAACGGTGACGTGGACGCGGCCTTCGCGAAGGCGGACGTGGTCGTCAGCGAGCGCTACACGCAGCCGCGGCTGATCCCGAACGCGATGGAGCCGCGCGCCGTCGTCGCGCAGTCCGTCCCCTCGACGGGCGATTTCACCGTGTGGTCGACGACGCAGATCCCGCACGTGGCGAAAGTCCTCTTCGCGCTCACCCTCGGCATCCCCGAGGGCCAGATCCGGGTCATTGCGCCCTCCGATGTGGGCGGCGGCTTCGGCTCGAAGCTCAACGTCTACGCCGAGGAGGCGCTCTGCATCGCCCTCGCGCGCCGCTTGGGGAAGCCGGTCAAGTGGGTCGCGGGCCGGAGCGAGGGATACCTCGCCACGATCCACGGCCGGGACCAGGTCCAGAAGATCGAGATCGCGGCGACCTCCGACGGCGACATCCTCGGATACCGTGTGAACATCCTCGCGGCCATGGGCGCCTACCTGCAGCTCGTGGCGCCGGGGGTTCCGCTCCTGGGCGCCTTCCTCTACTGCGGCTGCTATGGCGGCGAGGCGTACCACTTCGAGTGCACGGGCGTGTTCACGAACACGACCCCGACGGACGCCTACCGGGGCGCGGGCCGGCCCGAGGCCACCTACGCCATCGAGCGGGCGATCGACTCGCTCGCGCGGGAAGTCGGCGTGGACCCGGCGGAGATCCGGCGGCGGAACTTCCTCCCCGCCGGCGACATGGTCCAGAGCCCGGGCGGGCTCGCCTTCGACTCGGCCGACTACGAGCCCGCGCTCGACCGCGCGCTGGAACTGCTGGACTACGACGGGTTCCGGAGCGATCAGGCGGAGGGCAGGGAAGGAGGGGGCAGCAAGCAGATCGGGGTCGGGTTCTCCTCCTACGTGGAGATCTGCGGGCTCGCGCCCTCCCAGGTGCTCGCCTCGCTCAAGTACGCCGCCGGCGGCTGGGACGCGGCCACGGTGCGCATGCTGCCGACCGGGAAGGCGGAAGTCGTGACGGGCAGCTCGCCGCACGGGCAAGGGCACGTAACCTCCTGGTCGCAGATTGCGGCGGACGCGCTCGGCATTCCGTACGAGGACGTCACGGTCCTCCACGGCGACACGCACGTGGCGCCGCACGGGATGAACACCTACGGGAGCCGCAGCCTCGCGGTGGCGGGCGTCGCCGTGCACAACGCGTGCGACCGAGTGGTGGACAAGGCGAGAGGACTCGCGGCGCACCTGCTCGAGGTGGCGCCCGAGGACCTCGAGTACGAGGCGGGGACCTTCTCGGTGAAGGGGGTCCCGGACCGCACGAAGTCGATGCCGGAACTCGCCTTCGCGGCGTGGACGGCCCACAGCCTGCCGGAGGATTCCGAGCCCGGGCTCGAGGCGAGCTGCGTGTACGACCCGCCGAACTTCACCTTCCCCTTCGGCACGCACGTGGCCGTCGTCGAGGTGGATACGGAGACGGGCGCGGTGGATCTCGTCCGCTACATCGCGGTGGACGACTGCGGGCCCGTGATCAACCCCGTCATTGTCGACGGCCAGGTGCACGGCGGCGTCGCGCAGGGGATCGCGGCGGCGCTGTACGAGGAGGCGACGTACGCGGAGGACGGGACGCTCGAGACCTCGTCGATGGTCAACTACCTCGTGCCGTCCGCGGCGGAATTCCCGTCCTTCGAGACGGATCGAACGGTGACGCCGAGCACCTCGAACCCCATGGGGGTGAAGGGGATCGGCGAGGCGGGGACGATCGGGTCGGCGCCGGCGGTGATCAACGCGATCGTGGATGCGCTCTCGCACCTCGGCGTGACGGACGTCCCGATGCCGGCGAGTCCGGAACGGGTCTGGCGAGCGATTCAGGCGGCCCAGGGAGGTGAGGCATGATTCCCGCGTCTTTCGATTACGAGCGCGCGTCGTCTCTCGATGAGGCGCTGAGCCTGCTCGCCGAGGGTGGCGAGGACGCGCGGCCGCTGGCCGGCGGACATTCGCTGCTCCCGCTCATGCGGCTGCGACTCGCGCGGCCCTCGCTGCTCGTCGATATCGGCGGCCTCGACGAACTGCGCGGCGTGCACGCGGATGGCGACTCCGTCGTCATCGGCGCGCTGACGACGCACCACGAGGTGGCCGGCGCGTCCGAACTCACGGGCGGCAGCGGCCTCCTCGCGAAGGTGGCGGAGGGGATCGGCGATCCCCAGGTGCGGCACCGCGGAACGCTCGGCGGTTCCGTGGCGCACGCGGATCCGGCCTCCGACCTGCCGGCGGCGCTGCTCGCGCTCGATGCCGAGGTCACGCTCGCGGGGCGCGGAGGCACGCGCTCGGTGGCGGCGGCGGACTTCTTCGTCGGTCCGTTCATGTCGGCCGCGGCCGATGGGGAGATCGTGACGGGCGTCCGCGTGCCGAAGCGGGAGGGCTGGGGCAGCGCCTACCGGAAGTTCCAGCGCCGCGCGCAGGACTGGGCGATCGTCGGCGTGGCCGCGGTCGTGAACTGGACCGAGTCCGGCATCGCCGGCGCCGCGATCGGGCTCACGAACATGGGCGGCACGCCGCTGCGCGCGCCCGGGGTCGAAGCGGCCCTCACCGGCGCGTCCGAGAAGGCGCAGATCCTCGCGGCGGCGTCGAAGGTGTCGGAACTCGAGACGCCGCCGGCGGATGAGAACGCGAGTTCGGAGTACCGCGTCCACCTCGCGCAGGTGCTGATCGCGCGCGCCGTGGCCGAAGCCGCCGGCTGCCCCGGCATGCAGTCGAGCTAGAGGCTTGCGGCCGGCGGCCAGCCGGATGTCAGCCTCCGGCTAGTCTCGACTTCCCGTCGGCCCCGCCGGGCGGGGCGCCACGGCGGCGCCCTCCCAGTCGGGGTCGGCGGCGCCGATCCAGGTGCGCGTCGCGGCGTCGTACTGCAGGCCGTGGATGCGCCCGAACGCGCCCTGCCGCGGCGTGGGCGTGATCTCGAATCCCATCTCCCGGAATTCCTCCACCGAAGCCCCGGACCAGCCGTCCTCGGGGCCCGCTTCCACGGAGAAGCCCGCGAGCCCGTCGGGACCCATGTCGGGGTGCACGCGGGGGGCCGCGAGCGCTGCGGGTAGCGCCAGGCCGTCGTCGACGACCCGGGTCACGGCCTGCACGACGGCCGAGATGATGCGGATGCCGCCGGCGGCGCCCAGGACGAGGAAGGGCTCGCCGTCGTCGAGGACCATGAACGGCGTGATCCCGGACCGCGCGCGCTCGCCCGGCTCGCTGATCCCGAGGTAGCCGCCCAGCGTCACGGCGTAGAGGAAGCCGAGTCCGGGGGTGGCGACCTTCGCGCCCATGCCGGGGCCGATGGTCTGGGTGAGCGCGATGGCCATGCCGTTTCCGTCGGCGGCGGAGAGGTGCGTCGTGTGGCCGTCCTCCGGCGGCAGTTGCAACGTCGGAGCGTCGGCCGCGGACCCTGAACCTGCGGCCCCCCACGATGAACCTGCGGTCCCCGAAGTGGCCCAGGACTCCGCGCCGGATTCGATGGCGGCCTCCACGGGCACCCGGACCTGCTCCGCGAGCTGGCGGGCGAACGCCTTCGACGTCACGCGCGCGGCGGAGGAGTCCGAACTCGGCCGGCGGTATTCGGTCATGGCGACAGCGAGGGACTGGGCGACGACGGACGCCCACGCCTCGTCGCTCATGCTGCCGGGATCGAAGACTTCGGCGACCTGGAGGGCGAGGATCGCGATCGCGCCGGAGGCCGGGATGTCGGAACCGACGATCTCGAACCCCCGGTAGGATCCGCGCACGATGCGCGAGTCCTCCGCTTCGTAGGCTGCCAGCGCCTCGCGGGTCAGGAAGCCTCCGTTCGCCGCCATGTCGTCGGCGATGCGGCCGGCGATCTCCCCGCCGTAGAAGGCGTCGCCGCCGCCGAGGGAAATCGCCCTCAGCGTCTCGGCCATGTCCGACTGCACGAGCCGGTCGCCGGGGCGGTAGGGTGATCCGTCCGCTTTCAGGTAGTAGCGCCGGGCGCCTTCGGTCTCCGCCACCTGGTCGCGCGATCCCGCTTGGCGGCGCGCCTCGCCGGGCAACAGCCGGAATCCGTGCGCCGCGTAGTCGATCGCCGGGGCCATGATCGTGGTCAGCGGGAGGGATCCGTATTCCTCGTGCAGGCGCATGAGGCCCGCGACCGACCCGGGCACGCCGACGGTCGGATAGCCATAGGCGGCGCGGGGCGCCGTGGCCGGGTCGTAACCGAGCGGGACCGACGTCGTCCCGTCGATGCCCGCGACCCCGCCATCGGGCGTCCGAATGAGGATCTGGTTGCGCCCCCCGATGCTGTTCATGCTCGGCTCGACCACGGAGATCGCGAACGCGGCGGCGACGGCCGCATCCGCGGCGTTCCCTCCGAGTTCCAGCATCCGGGCGCCCGCGGCCGCGGCCAGCGGCTGCGCGGCGACGACGACCCCATCCGCCGAGCGCGCGACCTGCGGCGCACTCTGCGCGCCCAGCCCGGGCGGAACCGCCGCGAACGCGAGTATCGCGAGAACGGTCGTGCCGTACATCCGGATGCCTGACTTCATGGATCCTCCGTCGGTCTCCTGGGTCCCAACAGCGCGTGGCCAAGCCCGTGGCCAAGCCCGTGGCGAAAGGTCCTGCCCGGCTCCAGCGGCCGAACATCCCGCCCGCGGGAAACTTGCGCGCGGTACGAGCCGTGACTAGGGTCCGAACCTTCTTGACAAGACTGTTAAACGATTTGGATAACGCGAGGACCGCGATGGTGCCGCAAGCACCGGCCGCCACACGACCGCCGGACACCGAACAACGGCCGCCGGGAACCGAACAACGGCCGCCGGATACCGAACAGAGGATCTTCGACGCCGCGTTGACGGTTTTCGCCCGCAAGGGGCGGGACGGCGCCCGACTGCAGGAGATCGCCGATCACGCGGGGATCAATCGCGCGCTGCTGCACTACTATTTCCGCACCAAGGAACAGCTCTACGAGGCCGTGTTCGAGCACGGGTGCCGGCAGTTCATGGCCGGGCTCAGCCAGTCGCTGCGGGCGGAGGAGGGCGTCGAGGACAGCCTGCGCGCGTTCGTGTACGGCTATATCGACTACATCTACGAGCACCAGGACATGGCCCGCCTCATGCTGAACGAGTGCCTGTGTGGCGGCGGCGTCCTCGAGCGGCACCTCGCCGCCGCGATCGAGGCGCGCGAGGAGGTGCCGGGGCTCCTGCTCGAGGACCGGCTGCGCGCGGCCATCGGGGCGGGCGAGATCCGGGAGATCGACCTCCGGCACACGCTCCTCACGATCGTGTCCGCCTGCCTGTTTCCGTTCGTCGCCCTCCCGACGGTGCGCCTCTTCCACTCCCGCGCGGTGGAGGACTTCGACCGCTTCCTGCAGGAACGGAAGGCGCACATCGTCGACCTCCTGCTCGCGGGCCTGCGGCCGGCCGAAGGCGTGGTTCGGACGGAGGAACTCGCGTGAGCGCTGCGACGGCGGTTGCCGGGGTCGGCGCGCGTGGATTCCGGCGAGCGGGCGGGTTTCTCCTGCTCGCGGCGGTGGGCGCGTGTTCGTTCGCGCCGGGCCCCCGGCTCCCGGCCGCGGTGGCCGAACTCCCCGCGGCGTACGAAGCGGCAGCTCCACCGGCCGAAGCCGCGCCCGAGCCCCGCGACTGGTGGCGCGCGTTCGACGACGCGACGCTGGATCGCCTGATCGAGACGGCGCTCGTCGCCAACCTCGACCTGCACGAGGCCGTCGCGCGGCTCGAGGAGCTGCGGCACCGGTATCGGATCGCGCGGGCGCCGCTCTTCCCGGCGCTGACGCTCGACGCGAACGGCAACCGGTCCAGCACGCCCGCCAACACGGGCCTGGGGTCGCAGTTCGGGGGCGACGATGGCGGCGACGGCGGCGACAGCCCCTTCCCGGGGTTCAGCTTCGATTTCCCCGACCGGTTCGAGTTCACGACCTACTCGGCCTCGCTCGGCTTCGCCTACGAACTCGATTTCTGGGGCCGGCTGCGCAACGAATCCGGGGCGGCGGTCCGCGACTTCCTCGCCTCGCGGGCGGACGCGGAGACCGTGCGGCTCACGGTCATCGCGTCCACCATCTCGACGTATCTCGAGGTCGTCTCGGCGCGAGCCCAGCTCGCCATCGCCGAGGATAACGTCGACCTGCTGCGGGAGCGCGCCGAACTCACCCGGGAGCGGTATCAGGCGGGCGTCACGAACACCTTCGAACTCTACGCGATCCGGCAGCAGTACCGGACCGCCGAGTCGAACCTGCCGGGGCTGCGCACGGCCGTGGACGACGCCGAGGGGCGCCTGGCCCTCCTCGTCGGACGGTACGCGGGGATGATCGAAGATCTTCTGCCGCCGACACTCGAGCCGGCGGTCGATACGACCCCGATTCCCGGCGGGCTGCCGGTGTCGCTGCTTGAGGACCGGCCCGACGTCATGGCCGCGTTCGAGCGCGTCGAGGCGGCGCGCCGCAGGGTGGGGGCGCGCCGGGCCGAACTGCTCCCGACGATCTCCCTGAACGGGGCCGCCGGCCGCCAGGCGGGCGAACTCGGAGATCTGCGGTTCGTCGACCAGTGGTTCACGAACCTGATCGGCGGCCTCGTCGCGCCGATCTTCCAGGGCGGCCGTCTGCGCGCCAACGTCGGGGCGGCCTGGGCGCAGTACGACCAGGCGCTGATCGCCTACGCGCGCACGGTGCTGGGAGCCTACCGGGAGGTGCGGACGAGCCTGCGTCAGTTCGAGAACGAGCGGGAGCGGTACGCGCAGGTCATGGAACAGGTCGCCGACGCCCGCGCCTCGCTGGAGAACCAGTTGGAGCGCTACCAGAGCGGGGTGGGGGACTACGTCGAGTACCTGGACGCGAGGGTCAACCTGAACGGCGCCGAAAACACCCGCGTGCTCGCCGAACGCGGCATCGGAGAGGCGCGGCTCGCCGTGCACCGGGCCCTGGGCGGCGCGTGGGTGGCCGAGGATGTCGAGGATGTAGAGGACGTCGAGACGAATGAAGACACGGGGGGCGCGGCGTCGCTCCCCGATCGGAGATAGGGCGGAACGATGGAAGACGGGATGGAGGACGGAACAACGCGGCACACGCCGCACGAGGCCGGGGACACGGGGGCGCCCGTCGCCCCGCCCGCGTTCATGAAGCGGCTGGTACAGGGGGCGATCGTCATCGGCGTGGGCGTGTTCGGCTTCGCGCTGCTGTTCGGCATGCGCGCCGAACCGGCGGAGGTGGAACCGCCGCGCGTGATCCCCACGGTCAGCACGGTGCCCGCCCGCGTGACGCAGGGCGCGATCAAGGTGCGGGGCGGCGGCACGGTGCGGCCCAGCGCCGAGGTCACGATCGCGTCGCAGGTCGGCGGGCGCGTGATCTGGACCTCCCCCGCCCTCGTGAGCGGCGGGCGCTTCAACGCGAACGAGCCGCTGCTGCGGGTGGACCCGGCGGACTACGAGAACGCCGTCGAGGCCGCGGAGGCGGATGTCGCCCAGCGCGAGGTGGCGTTGCTGGAAGCCGAGGAGAACGCCCGGTTGGCGCTCGATGAGTGGAGGCGGCTGGCCGCACGCGAGGATCTCGACCCGACGCCGCCCAATGCGCTCGTCACGCGGCAGCCGCAACTCGATGCGGCCGCGGCGGCCCTCAGGAGCGCCCGGGCCAGGCTGGAGGACGCGCGCCTGGCGCTGGAACGGACCTGGATCCGGGCTCCGTTCAACGGGATCGTGCGCGAGGAGACGGTCGACCTCGGACAGTTCGTCGCGGCCGGCCAGTCCGTCGGCCGCCTGTACGCGACGGACGCGGTGGAGATCGTCGTGCCGCTGAGCGACAACGAGGCCGCGCTGATCGAGCGCCTGTGGAACGCGCGCGCCGGCGATGCCGCGACCCGCATCCCGGTCGAAATCGTCTCCGAGTACGGCGGTGTCGAGTACGCGTGGTCGGGATACGTGGACCGGGCGGAGGCCGCGCTCGACGAGCAGACGCGGACGGTCGACGTGGTCGTGACCGTCCCCGAGCCGTTCACGGCCCCGGAGGACGATCCGCGCCGCCCGCCGCTCCTGATCGGCAGCTACGCGACGGTCGACATCGAGGGCACGAGCTTCGACGAATACGCCGTCGTCCCGGCCGCCGCCGTCCGCGACGGCGATGTCCTGTGGACGGTGGCGGACGACACCCTGCTCGTCATGACGCCGGTCGAGCCGATCCAGGAAGTGGACGATGAAGCCGTGGTGCTCGGACCCATCCCGGACGGCACCCCGGTCATCGTTTCGATGCTCCTCTTCGTCACCGAGGGCATGACGGTGCGGCCGGTTCAGTTGCTGGAGAGCGCCGAGCCGTGGGAGCGCGGCGCCAACGGCGACGAGCGGGAAGGAGACGGCTCATGAGGCGGGCGATCGGGTGGATGGCCAAGCACGGAGTCGCCGCGAACCTGCTGATGGTGCTGATCATCCTGGCGGGATTCGTGAGCCTCATCGGTCTGCCCCAGGAGACGTTCCCGGAGATCTCCCTCGACACGATCCAGGTACAGGTCCAGTACCCCGGAGCTTCGCCCGACGAAGTCGAGCAGGCGATCGTGCGGCGGGTCGAGGAGCGGATCACGGGCATCCAGGGCGTCGACCGCGTGACGGGCGCCGCTTCGGAGGGTGTCGGCATCGTGCTCGCCGAACTGTCGCTGGGCACGGACGAGTCGAAGACGCTGGACGAGATCAAGTCCGCCATCGACCGGATCACGAGCTTCCCGGTCGATGCGGAGGAGCCGGAGGTGGTCGCGCTGACCGCGGAAGGCCGCGTCATGGAGGTCGCGATCTTCGGCGACGTCCCCGAGCGGACCCTCAAGGAGATTGCGAACCGGGTCAAGGATGACCTCACCTCGCTGCCGACGATCTCCCTCGTCCGCGTATCCGGCGTCCGGCAGTACGAGATCTCGATCGAAGTGTCGAAGGCGGCCCTGCGCGCGCACGGCCTGACGCTCGACGAGGTGGCCGCGGCGGTGCGGCGGGGCAGCCTCGATCTTCCCGGCGGCAGCGTCGAGACCGACCGCGAGGAGATCCTCGTTCACATCCGCGGCCAGAACTATACCCGGGCGGATTTCGCGGACATCGTCGTGCGGGCGAACGTCGACGGGTCGATGCTCCGCCTCTCCGACGTCGCGGACATCCGGGACGGTTTCGAGGACGTCGACCTCATCAACGCCTACAACGGGCAACCCACGGCCTTCGTCCAGGTCATGCGGACGGGAGACGAGCGTGTCCTGGAGATCTCCGACGAGGTCGAGCGCTACCTGGCCGAGGAGTTGGCCCTCTCGCTCCCGCGGGGCGTCGACTACAGCATCTGGCGCAGCGAAGCCTCATACCTGCAGAGCCGCATCGACCTCCTCATCAAGAACGGCCGGCTCGGTCTGATCCTGGTCCTCATTGCCCTCGCCCTCTTCCTCGACCTGCGCCTCGCGTTCTGGACCGCGGTCGGGATCTTCCTCTCCTTCGCGGGCGTGTTCGCGGTGATGGCGTGGGCCGGCATCTCCATCAACATGATGGCGCTGTTCGGCTTCATCCTCGCGATCGGGATCGTGGTGGACGACGCGATCGTGGTGGGGGAGAACATCTTCGCCGAACGGGAGAAGGGAACGGCCGCGCTGCGGGCGGCGATCAAGGGCACGAGACGCGTTTCCGTGCCGGTGATCTTCGCCGTGCTCACGACCGTGGCGGCGTTCACCCCGCTCCTCTTCGTGCCCGGCAGCCTCGGGAAGTTCCTCTACGTGATCCCCGCGATCGTGATCTCCGTGCTGCTGCTCTCGCTCGTCGAGGTCCTGTTCATCCTCCCCTACCACCTCTCGCACCTGCCGGCGCCGGGCGCGAGCCGCGGGAAGGGAGGCCTGCTGGGGCCCGTGTACCGCCTGCAGACGCTCGTCCAGACGAACCTGCAGCGCTTCATCGACGGTCCGCTGGAGCGTTCCGTGCGCTTCGCCGTGCGGCGTCCGGGGCTGACGGTGCTCGGAGCCGTCTCCTCCCTGATGATCGTGGGGGGGCTGGTGGCGGGACGGCATCTCCGGTTCAGCCTTCTGCCCATGATCGAGGGCGAGGAAGTCGTCGCCTACATCGAGATGGCCGAGGGCACGACGAGCGAGCGCACCGCGGAAGTCGCCAGCTACGTGGAGGGGCACGGATACGCGGCGATCGCGGAACTGGAAGCGCAGTTGCCGGATGACGAGCCGCCCCTGCTGGAAGCGGTCTTCACGAGCATCGGGCAGCGCCCTTCCCAGGCCGGAGGCCCCGGCATGAGCGCCGAAGCGAGCTTCGTCCGCTCGAACATCGCAGAGGTGAGCCTGCGGCTGACCGATCCGGAGATCCGGGACCTGTCGGCCATCGAGGTGGAGCGGGCCTGGCGGGAGCGCGTCGGGCCGGTCGCGGGCGCGCGGGAACTCACGTTCAGTTCCATCCTCATCGATCTGGGATCGCCGGTGCAGGTGGAACTTTCCCATCCGGACACGGCGGTGCTGAACGCGGCGGTGCCGGCGTTCACGGACCGCCTGGTGCGCATCGCGGGCGTGACGGAGGTGCGTGACGACCGGGGCCAGGGCAAGCGCGAGCTGGAGCTGGAACTCAGGCCCGCCGCCCGCACCCTCGGGATCACGCTCGACGACCTGGCGCGCCAGGTGCGCGGGGCGTTCTTCGGGAACGAGGTCTACCGCCTGCAGCGGGGCCGCGACGAGGTGCGTGTCTACGTGCGGCTCCCGGAATCGGAGCGGAACACGCTCGCCGACCTGCAGGACTACCGGATCCGCACGCCGACGGGCGGCGAGGCGCCGCTGTCGGAGGTCGCGGATGTGTCCTTCGGCATCGCCTCATCGACGATCAACCGGATCGATGGACGCCGCATCGTGACGGTGACGGCGGATGTGGACGCGGCCGTGATCACGGGACAGGAGGTCAACACGGAGATCACTTCCGCGATCCTGCCGGAACTGCAGGCCCGGTACCCGGGTCTTCGCTACGGGTTCGGCGGCGAGCAGCGCCAGCAGACGCTGGCGTTCGAGGGGATCGCCCGCGGTTTCCTGCTCGCCCTGCTCGCGATCTACGCGCTCCTCGCCATCCCCTTCCGCTCGTACCTGCAGCCGCTCGTCGTCATGGCCTCGATTCCGCTGGGGCTCGTCGGCGCCGCGATCGGGCACCTGATCATGGGCCTGGATCTCGGCATGCTCTCCATGTTCGGGCTCGTGGGCCTGTCGGGCGTGGTCGTGAACGACTCGCTCGTCCTCATCGATTTCATCAACGAACGGCACCGCTCGGGGCTTCCCATGTCCGAGGCCATCGTGCAGGGGGCGAAGGTCCGCTTCCGGCCCATCATGCTGACCTCCGTGACCACCTTCCTGGGGGTCTCGCCGATCATCCTGGAGCGCAGCACGCAGGCGCAGTTCCTCTCGCCCATGGCGGTGAGCCTCGGGTTCGGGATCCTGTTCGCGACCTTCATCATCATGCTCGCCGTGCCGGCCCTGGCGATGATGAACTACACGTTCACGATGCGGGCGAAGCGGGCCTTCGTTCGCTGGCGGCGAAAGCCCGAACTGGGCCTGGCCGCGGGAGGGTTCGAGCGCTGAGCGGTCTCTCGGGCGCCTGGCCGGCGTCGCTCGAGTCCGAAGCCATCGAAATCCTCCGGGAGGGCGTCGCGGCGGCGTCGCGGCCCGTGATGCTGTATTCGATCGGGAAGGACTCCTCGGTGCTCCTGCACCTCGCCCGGAAGGCCTTCTGGCCGGCCGCGCCGCCCTTCCCGCTGCTCCACATCGACACGACGTGGAAGTTCCGGGAGATGATCGCGTTCCGGGACCGGGCGGCGGCGGAAGCGGGTGTGGAACTCCGGGTTCACACCAACGAGGACGGGCTGCGCGAGGGCGTCAATCCGTTCGACCACGGATCGGAACGCTACACCGACGTCATGAAGACGGTCGCGCTGCGGCAGGCGCTCGACGAGGGCGGGTACGACATCATCTTCGTCGGCGCGCGGAGGGACGAGGAGAAGTCGCGCGCCAAGGAACGCGTGTTCTCGCTCCGCGACGCGGCCCACCAATGGGACCCGAAGGCGCAGCGTCCGGAGCCGTGGAACCTGTACAACACCCGTCTGGCTCCCGGCGAATCCCTGCGGGTGTCGCCGCTCTCGAACTGGACCGAGGCGGACGTCTGGCGGTACATCCGCGCGGAGGAGATCCCGATCGTCCCGCTGTACTACGCCGCCGAACGCTCCGTCGTCGAGCGGGATGGACGGTGGATCATGGTCGACGACGACCGCATGCCGCTGCTCCCGGGCGAGGAGCCGCAGCGGCGGCGGATCCGCTTCCGGACGGTGGGCTGCTACCCGCTGACCGCCGCCGTCGAGAGCGACGCGGACACGCTCGACGCGGTTATCGCCGAGACGCTCGCGGCGGATCGCTCCGAACGCGAGGGGCGCCTCATCGACCATGACCGCGATGGCTCCATGGAGGTCAAGAAGAAGCAGGGCTACTTCTGATGGCGCCGGCCCCGCCGCCGACCCCGCCGCCGACCCTGCGCTTCGTGCTCTGCGGCAGCGTCGACGATGGCAAGAGCACGGTCATCGGGCGGCTTCTGTACGATTGCCGCCAGGTCTTCTCGGACGAACTGAGGCGCGTGGAACGCGACTCGGCCCGCCACGGCACGCAGGGGAAGGCGACCGACTTCGCCCTGCTCGTCGACGGATTGCGCGACGAGCGCGAGCAGGGCATCACGATCGACGTCGCGTACCGCAGCTTCGAGACGCCCCGCCGCCGGTTCCTCGTGGCCGACGCGCCCGGCCACGAGCAGTACACGCGCAACATGGCCACGGGCGCCTCGACCGCCGACCTGGCCGTCGTCCTGGTGGACGCGCGCAGGGGGGTCCTGCCCCAGACGGCGCGTCACACGCGGATCGCGGCCCTGTTCGGCGTCCGCCACGCGGTTCTCGCCGTGAACAAGATGGACCTCGTCGAATGGGACCGGGACGTCTTCGAAGCGATCCGCGTCGCCTGGCGCGCGCTCGCCGGCGAGATCCGTCTCGCCGCGGTCGAGGCGATTCCGGTCTCGGCGCTGACCGGCGCCAACCTCACCCGAAACGGCACGTCGGCGCCGTGGTACGACGGCCCGACGCTTCTCGCCCATCTCGAGACGGTGGATGTCGAGGGGGCCGGCGCCGACCGGCCGTTTCGGATGCCGGTCCAGTACGTGAATCGGCCGCACTCCGACTTCCGGGGATACTGCGGGCGCGTGGCCGCGGGCGCGGTGGCGGTCGGCGATGCCGTCCGCATCTCTCCGGCCGGAACGGAGAGCCGCGTGGAATCGATCATCGTGGGTGAGGGCACCCGCGACCGTGCCGCCCGCGGCGACTCCGTGACGTTGACCCTGGCTCCGGATGTCGATGTCACGCGGGGCGATGTCGTCGCGGACGCGGACGCACCCGCCGAGGCGGCGGACCAGTTCCAGGCGCGCCTCGTCTGGATGCACGACGAGCCGCTCGCCGTGGGCCGCCGGTACACGCTGAAGCTCCACTCGCGGGAGGTGGGCGCCGCCGTCACCCGGATCCGGCACCGACTGGACGTGTCCAACGGCCACGAGTTGGCCGCGCCCGTGCTGCGCCTGAACGACCTCGGCACCGTGAACCTCGCGACCGATCGCCCCGTCCCCTTCGCGCCCTTCGACGAGTCGCGCGAACTGGGAGGCTTCATCCTGATCGATCCCGCCACGAACGCGACGGCGGCCGCCGGCACGATCGTCTTCCCGCTCATGCGGGCGGCCAACGTGAAATGGCAGCACCTGGACGTCTCGAAGGATGTCCGCTCGCGGCTCAAGCTCCAGCGCGCCCAGTGCGTATGGCTGACCGGGATGTCCGCCTCGGGGAAGTCCACCATCGCCAACCTGCTCGACCGCCGCCTGACCATCGAGGGGCGGCATACGTATCTTCTGGATGGCGACAACGTGCGCCACGGCCTGTGCCGGGACCTGGGCTTCACCGAAGCGGATCGGGTGGAGAACATCCGGCGGGTGGCGGAGGTGGCCCGCCTCATGGTCGATGCGGGGCTGATCGTCATCGTCGCTTTCATCAGCCCGTTCCGGTCGGAGCGCGACTACGCCCGCGGCCTGTTCGAGCCCGGCGACTTCGTCGAAGTCTTCGTGGACGCGTCGCTGGAGGCGTGCGCGGAGCGCGACCCGAAGGGACTTTATGCGAAGGCGCTGAGGGGCGAGATCAGGAACTTCACGGGAGTCGACAGTCCCTACGAACGGCCCGAGCACCCGGATCTGCGCCTGGACACGGAGAAGCTCTCCCCGGAGGAATGCGTGGAACGGCTGACGGACAAACTCGACCGAGAGTTCCCGGCTCCGCATGCACCCGTGACGGAGGATCGCTGATGGCGAACGGACCCCTCTCGGACGTCGCGAAGCTGCGGTTCGCGGCCGACGAACGCCCGCCGCGCGCGATGAGCCTCGTGATCGGCGCGCAGACGGCAATCCTCGTCTGCCTGCCCCTGGTGGTGGTCACGACGATCGTCGCGCGCGTCGCGGACCAGAGCCCCGACTACCTGCGCTGGGCGATCTTCGCGAGCATGGTGATCGGCGGCCTGCTCACGATCGTCCAGTCCAGGCGTGTCGCCGGCATCGGCGGAGGAACGCTGACCGTCATGGGCGCCTCGGGGGCTTCGATCGGGGTCGGCGCGCTCGCGCTCGTCGCGGGTGGCCCGGCGCTGCTGGGGGTGCTCGTGCTCGTCGCGGGGTTGTGCCAACTCGTCCTGGCGTCCCGCCTGGCGCTGCTCCGGCGCATCATCACGCCGGTCGTGTCGGGCACGCTGACGGCGCTTGTGGCCGTGACGATCATGCCGCTGGCGTTCGCCATGCTCACCCGCGTGCCGGAAAGCGCGCCGCCGGCCGCGGCCCCCACCGTCGCCGCGGTCACCATGCTGTGCGTCGTCGGCCTCCTGCTGCGAGGCAAGCGATGGGTGCGGGCGTGGAACGCCGTCATCGGGATCGGCGTCGGCTGCGTGACCGCCGCCCTGTTCGGGATCCTCGACTTCGGACGCGTGGCGGAGGCCCGCTGGATCGGGATCCCCACATTCCCGGCATCCGGCCTGGACCTGAGCTTTGACGCGAGCTTCTGGCTGCTCCTGCCCGGGTTCCTCTTCGTGTCCTTCGTGATCACGATCCGGCAGGTCAGCGACAACGTCCGCATGCAGCACCTCTCCCGGCGCGAGCCGCGGGCGGTCGATTTCCGCCGGGTCCAGGGGTCCGTCGCCGCCTGCGGCGCGGGCACGCTCCTGTCGGGTTTCGCCGGCGTGCTGCCGCCGTGGCCGTACGTCGCCGGGATCGCTCTCGCGAGCGGCATCGGCGTCGCCGCCCGGAGCGTCGGCGTCGTCATCGGGGCCGGTTTCATCGCCCTCGCCTTCGTGCCGAAGCTCACGGCCCTCATCCTGTCGATCCCGGCGCCGGTGCTGGGCGCCTACATCACCGTCGTCTTCGGCCTCATCTTCGTACAGGGCATGCGGATCCTCTTCCAGGAGGGGATCGACCGGCAGTACTCACTGATCGCGGGCCTGGCGTTCTGGATCGGGGCGGGGATCCAGTTCCAGGCCATCTTCCCCGCCTACCTCGCCACGCCCATGGGCCGCATGCTCGCGAACGGTCTCACCGTGGGCGGGCTGTCCATCCTGCTGCTGAACCTGTTTCTGGATGTGACCGGGCCCCGCCGCCACAGGCTCGAACTGGCGCTGCGCCCGGAGAGCCTCGCGGAACTCGACAGCTTCCTCGAGGGCTTCGCGGCCAGGTACAAGTGGAGCGGCAAGGCCACGGACCGCCTGCGGGCGGCGGCCGAAGAGGCGCTCCTGAGTCTCCTGCGCGAGGAAGAGGGGGAACAGGCCCCCGCCCGCGCGGAGCGCCGGCTGCGCGTCGTGGCCCGGAACCTCCGCTTCGGCGCCGGGCTGGAGTTCACCGCGGCCACCAACGAGGGGAACCTGGAGAACCAGCTGGCCCTGCTCGGCGACCGCCCCGACCCGACGAGCGAACGCGACCTGTCGCTGGCGCTCCTGCGGCACCACGCCTCATCCGTCAAACATCACCAGTACCACAACGCCGATGTGCTGACCGTGCACGTGAACCGTGCCTGGCACAGTTGACCGCGATGGCTGCTTCGTACATCCTGTGGCGTAAGCCAGCAGCAACCCCAACCCCCATTCAGCGAGGATGCAGCGGATGAGCGAGCCACGCCCGGCCCCTGCAATGAGGAACGCGGTCGATTTCGGCATCGTCGGAGACAACATCTTGGACATCGCCGACTTCGCCATCGAGAAGTACGAGTTCACGAACGGCACCACTCTGCCCGACGAAGCGCGGGAGGCAGCGGTGGAACGCGTGCGCGACGCGTTGTGGGAGATGGTGAAGGCGTTCAGGAATCGGCGGAAGGAAATGCGCAAGCAGCTGTTCGACACCGCCGACGAGGCGGTGCGGGACTACGTCGCGGACTCCTGATTCAACGACGAAGTCCGGTTCCGGAGCCGGTGTAGCGGTCCGTAGCAGGCCCAGGCGACCGGGTCGTTCCCGGCCCGTTTCGCACCCGGCAGTCGGCGGATGAAATCCATGCAAACGGCAGGCTTTGACCGGGAGCTGCCCGGAGCGGTCGCGGCAGCAGGATGACCCCTACGTCGCGGGAGTCCCCCGTTGCAATCGTGGGGTACAGCTATCGAATGCCGGGCGGGATCCGGACGGATTCCGACTTCTGGCGGTTGCTGCGCGAACGCGAGATCGTTCAGGAGCCCGTTGCCGAAAGGTACGGCAGAGGCTATCGGCCGGTTGGCCGTTTCTCCGGTCCGGGGCGATTTGCGAGTCCTCACGAAGGTCTCATTCGTGAGGACGGCGAGAAGCTGATCGATCCCAAGCTCTTCGGCCTGTCGCAGGACGAAGTGCTGTCGATGGATCCGCAGGTGCGCATGTTGCTGAACTGCTCCTGGGAGACCTTCGAGCGTGTCGGCTGGGACTTTCACTCACTGCGCAACAGCTCCACTGGCGTCTTCATCGGGGCGCAGGTCCCGGCCGTGGCCAGCTGGCGCCCCATGCACGGCGCGGGGCCGTTCGATGTCACGACGATCAGTCTCGCCATGCTGGCCAACCGGGTGTCGTACCACTTCAACTTGATGGGGCCGTCGATCACGTACTGCACGGCCTGCTCGGCGAGCCTGACCGCCCTCCATTCGGCCATGACCGCGCTGCGTTGCGGCGACTGTGAACAGGCTGTCGTGGGGTCGGTGAACTACCTCGGGACGTCGCGGCTCAGCGCTTCGTTCAATGCCCTGGGCGTCATCAGCCCCGATGGCAAGTGCCATTCCTTCGATGCCGACGCAAATGGTTACATCCGTTCGGAGGGAGCGTTCATCTTCGCACTCAAACCCCTGGTGGCGGCCGAGAGGGACGGGGATCACATCCATGCCGTGATCGAAGGGACCGCCGTCAACGCAGCTGGTGCGGCCGATGGGAGTTCCGGGCTCGCGCAGGGCCGGTACATCACCGCCCCCACCCGTCACGCGCAGGTAGACCTGATGCGCACGGCCTGCGCGCGCGCCGGGCGCACGCCGGCGGAGTTCGACTACATCGAGGCGCACGCGACGGGCACGGTGGTCGGGGATCGCATCGAGGGCAACGCGATCCTGGAGGCCTTCGGGGCGGCCGACCGCGACGTGCCGCTGCGGGTCTCCAGCGTGAAGAGCAATCTGGGGCACATGGAGGCGGCGGCATTCCACTGTGCGCTGCTGAAAGTCATTCTGATGATGCAGCGGCGCACCTTCGCGCCGACTTCAAGGAACTTCGTCGTCCCGAATCCCGAGATCGACTTCGATAGCGGCCGGATGCAGGTGCAGGCGGAATGCGAACCGTTCCCGGACCGGCCGGTCGTGGTTGGCATCAATTCGTTCGGCTTTGGCGGCGCCAACGGCCATTGCGTGGTCCGGGAATACCAGCCCCCGCAGCCGCGCGTCTGGTCGTCGCATCCGGCTTCGCGCGGCGGGTTCATGATCCCGCTTTCGGCCCGCACCGCCGGCGCATTGGCGCAGGGTGCCCGGCGGCTGCGGCAACAACTGGCCGAGAACGGCACCGACCTCTATACGGTGGCGGGCAATCTCAGCCGCCGTCGCACGCACTTCGCCGCCCGAACCGCCTTTGCGGTGCGAAATCGGGAGGAGTTGCTCGCGTCGCTCGACGAATTCGCCGAAAACCCCTCGAACGTCAGCACGACCGACGATGGTGAACGCCGAATTGCGATGGTGTTTGCGGGCCAGGGGACCCAATGGGCGGGTTGCGGCCGTGGACTCTACGACGCCGACCCCGTCTTCCGCAGGGCGATCGACGCCGTCGAAGACCACTGGCGAACACACTCGGACACTTCGCTGCGCGACGCCTGCTTCAACGCACCCCAGGAGGAGCTCAACGAGGTCCGGCTCGCCCAGCCCGCGATCTTCATGATCCAGTGCGCCCTCTTCGAACTCTTCAAGACCTGGGGCGTGCATCCGGAATGCGTCGTCGGGCACAGTTCGGGCGAGGTCGCGGCTGCCTACGCGTCCGGGGCCCTCTCGCTCGCCGAAGCGACGCGGCTCGTCTACCACCGCGCGACGTTGCAGCAGCGCAGGGCCGGTTCGGGCAGGATGCTGGCGATCGGCCTCGATCTCACTGGCGTGGAGGACGTGCTCGACTTGCTCGACATCGCGTTTCGGCCCGACGGGGATCGACCGATGCAGGTGGAGATTGCCTGCGAGAACGCACCGGCCAGCGTCGTCGCCTGCGGTCCCGAGGCGGAGTTGAGACCGGTCATGGCGGAGCTGGATCGCCGCAACGTGCAGAACCAGCTGCTTGCGGGGAATATCGCGTTCCATTCCTCAGCCATGGATCCCATCCGGGAGGACGCGCGCGAGGCCCTGGCGTTCCTGGATGACTGCGCGTTCGACGCCGGGGTCCCCTTCGTGTCGTCCGTGACCGGCGATCGCACGGAACGCCTGGATGGCGCCTACTGGTGGACGAATATCCGCGAACCCGTGCACTTCGCGCGCGCGATCGACACGATCGTGCGCGAGTTTCGTCCGGACTTGTTCCTGGAAATCGCCCCTCACAGCGCGCTCCAATCGGCGGTGGTCCAGTGTCTGGAACGGACCTCGCCGATGCCGGTCAGCATTCCGAGCCTCCAGCGCGACTCGGACGACCGGCTCGGTTTTCAGCAGGCTCTCGCGTCGCTGTTCAGGTCCGGCGTCGCTCTCGATTTCGCGGTTCAGTATCCGCGGCCACGGCCGATCGCCCACCTCCTTCCCGGCCATCCCCGCGACGAGCAGGCGCTGATCGATCCCCTGACCGACAACGAGTTCTTCGTCCGGCAGGGCGAGTACTCTCACGGCCCTTTGGTGGGCCACCGGGTGCCGAGCGACCACCTGCTCTTCGAGGCGCGGCTGTCCGAGAAGGACTTTCCCTGGCTGACGGACCATCGCGTTCACCACGCCGCAATCATGCCGGCCGCAGGCTACATCGAACTCGTCCTTCAGGCGCTGGGGGGCGTTCCCGTTCACTTCGAGGTCCTCGAATTCCTGCAGCCGTGCCCGGTGCCCGGGACGCCGGTGCGGCTGCAGACGGCCCTCCATCCGGTTCCCACCGCGCCCGACGAGTTCACCTTCACGATCTCGTCCCGGTCGTACGATGTGGATGCCACGAGCGAGGTCCACTGCCGCGGCCGCGTGGCCCTGATCGGGGCCGAGCACCCCGCCGGAGTGCCGGCCCGCCTCGAGGACATCGACCGCTCCTCGTGCGAGACCGTCTTCGCCCAGCGGAGCGACTTCTACGAACGGATCGAGGCGGTTCTCAGTGAGACCTTCCAGTACGGTCCCTATTTCCAGACCATCCGGCTGTTCGAACTCAACCCTGAATCCAGGGCCCTGATCGTCGACATCGAGATGGACGAAGAACTCTGGGCGACGGGCCGGGAAGAGGGTTACGTCGGGTGCCCGCCACTGCTCGACGGAGGGCTGCAGATCTTCCTGTCGCACCTCCTGACCGCTTCCCACCTCTTCGCCATCCCTCAGCGCGCGGAGCGGGCGACGTTCCTGCGCCCGCCCACCGGTCCGCGGATCACCTGCCACGTGACCAGGCCCAGCGAAGACTGGATGGATGCGAACGAGCGCGGGCAGTACTCGGTTCAGCGTGGCGAGCGCGCCGCCGGCGCGATCAGCTTCTACGACAGCGACACCGGGCATCTCATCGCCCACATCGGACAGTACACGTACTTCACCTCGAATCCGCGCTGGAACGACCTGCCGAAGAGCAAGCACGAAATTGCGTGGCAACCGAAGTTCGTCCCCCGAGGCAAGGCACTGCAGGACCGCCTGCCCGATGGAGAGATCGAGCCGGCCGCCCTGATCGCGGCGCTCGAACGGGCGGACGGGGACGGAGGATACAGTTGTCATGCGGTCGAGTTTTCCGGATCCCGCGAACCGGACCGGACCATGCTCGCCGACTGTCTGGACCACTTGACGCGCCCGGACGCCCGATCCGAGTTCTGGCTCGTGAGCGACAGCGAGGAGACGGCCCGGGTCCACTATGACGCCTTCAACCAGCAGGATGCGGCGCTGCGCTTCCAGGGTCTCGACCCGGCATCCGGGTCCTCAACAGACGAGGGGCTCCTTCGCCCCGGCAGCGTCGAGATCATGTTCCTGCACGGGTCGGACGACTTCCCCGGCTCGGACGGCTGGCAGTTCCTGCAACGCCTGAGCGTCGAGGGAGGGTTGGCCCTGGTCCGTCACACAGACGGCGACAGCATCGAGCCCGGAGAGGGGTGGACGATCGTCAGGGCCGGTCGGCGTACCACGCTGTTGCAGGCTCCGCACGCCCACGACGCCGAAACCGCGGACCGTCCGCTTCCGGGGCCGCGCTGGGTGTTGGGAGAGCCGTCAAGCTGGGCGGCTGGTTGGACCAAGCTTCTGGATGCCCCCGACACCGTGCGACCCATCCCTCACGAGGCCGTCGTCAAGGGACAGTTCGAATCGCTCGAGGCCTGGGGGCAGGCGACCGACCTGCGCGCGATCGACTACTTCTGCGGCACCGACCCCGAGGATCCGACGGGCGAGAGGGCGGCCGCGCACTTCATCGGGTTTGTCCAGGCGCTCGTGTCCGCCCGGCGGGCGGACGCGAACCATGTCTGTCGCCTCAGCGTGGTCACCTGCCGTGCGGCCCTCGACGTGGAACACCCGCGGGGAAGTGCGCTGTGGGGCGCCGTGCGCAGCATGGCCATGGAGGTCGGCGACGAAGCGAAGCTCGATTTTCGCCTGGTGGACCTTGGCGACGCGGATGATCTCCGGACGCTCGCCCGGCTGGCGCGGCGCGACCTGCGCGAGCGGGAACTGGCCGTGCGGGAGAACCGGCTGTGGGTGCCGCGCATTTCCAGCATCAGGAAGCGGTACTCCCAGGTCGCCGCGGGCGACGACGCGGAGTATCGGCTGACGCTGGACAACCCGGGCCAGATCGCCGGCCTCCAGATGAAGACGTACGAACTCCCTCCCGTCGGGCCGAACGATGTGCACATCGACGTCGAAGCCGCGGCGCTCAACTTCCGCGACGTGATGGTCACGCTGGGGCTGCTGCCCGCCCTCGCATACGAGCGTTCGGCACTCGGACGCGAGGTGGGGATGGAGGGGAGCGGCACGGTCCGGCGGATCGGCTCGGAGGTGCGGCACTGTGCGGTCGGCGACCGGGTCGCGTTCATCGCCGGCGGTTGCATCGCCAACCACGCGGTTGTCCCCGAATACCTCGTCTTCGCCAAGCCGGATCGGCTCAGCACGGAGGAGGCCGCGTCGACGCTGTCGGTCTACGTCACGGCGTACTACTCGCTGATTCACCTGGCCCGCCTCCGGGAGGGCCAGCGTGTCCTGATACACTCCGCGATGGGTGGGGTCGGACAGGCCGCGATCGCCCTGGCCAGGCACGTTGGCGCCGAGATCTACGCGACGGCCGGCAGCGCGAGCAAACGTGAGCAACTCCTGGCGATGGGAGTGCGAGGCGCCTTCGATTCGCACAGCTATGACTGGTACGACGACCTGATGGCGGCGACCGGCGGCGAGGGGGTGGACGTCGTGCTGAACTCCTTGGCCGGGAGGCACATCGAACTGTGTCTGCGGGCGCTCCGTCCGGGCGGCTGGCACTGCGAAATCGGAAAGATCGACATCTACGCCGACAACGACCTCGGGCTGCGGATCTTCCGGAAGAATCTCCGCTTCGCGGCCATCGACGTGGACCGTCTGATGCTGGACGATCCCGACCTGACGCGCGAGATCTCCGAAACCTGCATGGACCTGCTGGGGCGGGGTGCGCTGCCGCCGCTCCCCGTCACCGTTTTTCCCTACCGGGACTACGGCAAGGCGCTGCGCCTGATGACGACCGGCGGGCATCAGGGCAAGCTGGTGCTCAAAGCGCCGCAAGACAGCACGGATCCCGGATTTCCCATCGCGGACATCCGCCCTCTCTTCGACCCCGAAGCGACCTATCTCGTGACGGGCGGCCTGGGCGGTTTCGGGCTGCGCCTGATCCCCTACCTGGTCGCGTCCGGCGCGCGGCACCTCACGCTGATGGACCGCGACCCCCAGCGTCGCCGAGACGCCGAGTGGGTCCGGCGCGCGAGTGCGCTCGTCTACATGGAAGCCGAAGCCGAAATCGACATCGTGCCCGGGGACGTGGCCGTGGAAGCCGACGTTCAACGCTGTGTCCGGCAGCTCAAGCGGCCGCTCAAGGGCGTCTTCCATCTCGCCGGCGCACTGGATGACCGCCTGCTCGACGACATGTCGATGGAGTCGCTGCAGAGAGTGTTTGCGCCCAAGGCCTCCGGCGCGCTTCATCTTCACGAGGCCACCGCCGGCCTCGAACTCGATCACTTCGTCCTCTTCTCGTCCACCGCCTCGATGCTGGGCAATCCGGGGCAGATCAACTACAGCGGGGCCAACGGCTTCCTGGACGGCCTGGCCGGGGCGCGCCACCGGCAGGGCCTGCCCTGCCTGACGTACAACATGCCCGCCGTGGCCGACGCGGGCATGGCCGCGCGTAGTCTTCCGGTACTGCGCATGATGCGCGCCGCGGGGATGCCGCCGGTGAGCTCCGACCTCGCCATCGCCAACCTCGACTACGCATTACGCACGCTCTCCGACCGACCCCACCTCGTCACCTCGCTCTTCGAGCGTCCGGCGTGGACGGTCGACTTCCCGGACTACATGCGGATCGGGCGGGTGATGCACAATCACGATGCCTTCGAGGCGGGCTCCGGCGGAGAACTCACACTCGAGAGCGTCGTGGAGCAGATCGCCGCCAAGGTCGCCGAACTCTGCGGCCACGAGGACGGCGAGGTGGACGAACCACTGTCAAGTTTCGGGTTGACCTCCATCTCCGTGGCCGAACTCGGGACGTTCATTCAGGCCGAATTCAACTACCGCGTCAGCGCGCTCGAGCTCATGACCACCGCCTCGTCCCTGTCGCTGGCGGAGGGCATCATTCACGGCAAGGAAGCCGCCGGGGAGGATGAAGCCGAGACGGACGGGGACGGATCCGGCCGCACCGCTGAGGTCTCCCGGCCACGGGCCCGCCGCACCCCGTCCGCGTTCGCGAACGCCCCGGAGGATCACTTCCTGGAAGAGGCGACCTGAGCCATGCCGAACGCGCTCCTCCTCTACCCCAGGCACCCTCCCACCTACTGGGGCAACAACTTCGCCCTGGACCTTCTGGGCATCCGGGCCGCCTTTCCACCGCTCGGCCTGCTCACCGTGGCAGCGATGTTCCCGTCCCGGTACAACCTCCGCGTGGTCGACCTCAACGTCACCTCGCTCGAGGACCGCGATCTGGAGTGGGCGGATCTCGCCTTCACGTCGACCATGATCGTCCAGCGCCCGTCGCTCGAGCAGGTCGTGGAGCGCTGCAACCGGGCCGGGATTCCGGTCATCGCCGGCGGACCTCACCCCACGACCTTCCACCGCGAAATGGAGGGCATCGACCACTTCGTCCTCGACGAGGTCGAGGAGACCTTCCCCGCCTTCCTGCACGACCTGGAAAACGGCACCGCGAAGGAGGTCTATCGAGCGCCGCGAAAGCCGGATGTGACCGTCACGCCGCTTCCGCGCTTCGACCTCATCGACATGAACGACTACTACTCCATGTGCCTCCAGTTCTCGCGGGGCTGCCCCTTCGACTGCGAGTTCTGCGACATTACCAAGCTGTACGGCCGCGTGTCGCGCACGAAGACGCCCGAGCAGATGGTGGCCGAGTTCGATCACCTGCACGAACTGGGCTGGCGCGGCCCGCTCTTCCTCGTCGATGACAACTTCATCGGCAACAAGCGCGAGGTGACGCGTCTCCTGCCGGCGATCGCCGAGTGGCAGAAGGAGCGCGGGTATCCGTTTACGCTGTCTACCGAGGCCAGCGTGAACCTGGTCCGCATGAACGACCTCATGGACGTCATGATCGAGGCCGGCTTCGACACCGTCTTCCTGGGTATCGAGACGCCCAATCCAAAGGCTCTCAAGAAGATGAAGAAGCCTCAGAACATCAACGTGCGCGACGACAACTACCTGTTCACCGCCGTGCGCAAGATCCAGCAGAAGGGGATGCAGGTGCAGGGCGGCTTCATCCTCGGCCTCGATGAGGATGACGAGAGCGCGTTCGATGCCCAGATCGACTTCATTCAGGAAACCGGAATCCCAATCGCGCTGGTCGGCCTGCTCACCGCACTCAAGGACACCAACCTTTGGGCGCGTCTCGAGCAGGAAGGCCGACTGCTGGGCAAGCCCATCGAGATCAACGCGACCTCGCTGAACTTCAGGCCGCAGATGAATCCCGCGACATTGGTGGAGGGGTATCTGCGGGTCATCGGGACGATCTACGATTCGACGCTCGAGAACTATTTTGAACGCTGTCTGACTTTGCTGAAACACCTCAACCCCGTGCCGCACATCCACAAGCCGGTGAGCGAGCACGCGCTCTATGCGGGGATCATGGGGATCCGGCGGCGCCTGACCGCGGACCAGCTTCCGGCGTTCTCACGGTACGTCGCGAAGGTCTCCAAAGACCATCCCCGCATGATGCCCCTGGCGATTCGACTCGCCGCGACGGGTCATCACTGCGAGAAGTTCACCCGTCAGCAGACCGTCATCCGCGAATTCAAGGAGTACCTGAACTCGGAACTGGCGACCGTCCGCGATACGCGACCGCGGTCGAAGCCGAGACGGGGCGCGGAGACTGGGCTCAGAAAGGCGGCGCTCAGCCGGGCCAATGCCCGGCGGAGGGCCATCCCGGAGGAATTCCGCTACGCCGGAGACGGGATCTCCGAAGCCGTCGCGGCCTTTCAACTCGCGCTGAATCCCGAGATCCACCCAACCCCGGCGACCCGTGGGAGCTTGCCAGTTGTGGGCGAGACCCGGGATCCCGGTGGAGCGGGCCGTGCCTGAAACGAACACTCTGCGCAGCGAAGTCCCCCCGCTCACGGGCACCTTGCCGCCTCAGTGCCGGCACGATCTCGATGCGCTGCGCCGGTTCATCGACGAGGCGTCCGGTCGCGCCGGGGCGGGCGCCCCCGCCGATCCCGCGGACTTCCGGGAGGTGCTGCTGACCGGAGCGACCGGCTTCCTCGGCCGCTTTCTTCTGAGAGACCTCCTGCGGCGGAACCCGAACCTGACCGTGACCTGCATCGTGCGTGCGGATGATGCCGACCACGCCTTGGCTCGCGTCCGCGCCGCCCTGGAGGAGGCGGAAATCCGGGATGACGAATTCGTCCCGCGCATCCGTGCGCTGGCGGGAGACATCCATCTCCCGCGCTTCGGCCTGGAGCCGGCCCAATTCGTGGAGCTCTGCCAGCGGATCGACGCCGTCTACCATCTTGCCGCGAGCCTGAGCGTAGCGACGCCCTACGTCGCCCTGCGCAGGACCAACGTGTTCAGCATCCGCGCCGTGCTCGACCTGTGCCTGACCACGCGCCTGAAACACATCTTCTTCGCGTCGACCATGGGGGTTTTCCCCGAGTACTTCTGCGGTTTCGCGAAGGAGTATTCCGGCAGCCGCATCACGCACCAGATGCAGCCGGACATCGCGAGCATGAAACGCGTCTTCCCCCTCGGCATGCTCGGGTATCCGTGGACCAAGGTGGTGGTCGAGCAGGCCCTGCTTCATGCGACACGGGCCGGGGTGCCCGTGGCTCTGTTCCGACTGCCGCACGCGAACGTCGCGAGTACCGGATTCGGCAATGCCGACGATGTCGCGGTGCGAACAGTGGCCGCGGTAGTGGATGCGGGGCGGATGCCCGAAGGGTTCACGTTGCAATGGAGCCAGGCGGCGGCCGATGTCGTTGCCGACACCATGGCGGCCATCTCGCTGAATCCGGATCGGCGCTTCACGATCTACCACTACTCCGAAGACCCGCCGCTGGGGCACGAGATGCAGCTCGCGGACTTCGGACTGTACTACAAGACCGTCACCTACGATGAGTTCAAGCGGGCCTGTCTGTCCCGGGGAGAACGGTCGCCTCTCCACGGCTTCTGGAACCTGATCGATCACGGTGCGCCCTACTGGTTCAGCGGGGACGCGACTGCTCCGTCCCATCGCGTCTGCAGCCGCGCGCTGGAAGCCGATTGTCCAGACCCGATTCCGTGGCCGAGCGCGTACGCCATGCTCCGGCGCTCTCTCGACTGGTTGCGGGCCCATCACGAGCGTTGGCCCTACCGCATACCCGAGAGCCGCCTCGACTACGACCACCTTCTGGGTCGAGCCGAATCGTTCGCGCGCGAATACGATGTCCCGTTCGACGTGGCGTTCCCCGCCTGGAAACTTGAGGGGCTCAGGCAGCTCGTCCGGGCGGTGAACGCCCCGGAGGCCGGCGTCCGCACCGAGAGACACGACTACATCGCCTTCGATCTCACCCGCCGGTTGCGCAACAACGCGTCTCTGGAAGCCGAGCGCCGCCGCTACCCGCAGATCGCGGAACAGGAAGTCAGGCGGCCGGTCTTCATCGTCGGGGTCAACCGGACCGGCACGACGTTCCTGCACCGCCTGATGTCTCGCGACCCGAGGTTCTGGACGCTGCGCGGCTACGAGTATGTCGAGCCGGTCCCGGCGGGAGGCAACGACGCCAGTCCGGCCGGCTCGGCGGAAGATCCGCGGCGAGCCTTCGCGGAAGAACTCCTGAACGCGTCGGGAATCGTCGACATGTTCAAGGGGGTGCATCACTTCGACGTGAACGAACCGGAGGAGGATCTCGGACTCCTCAGGTTGGGGTTTACGGCCTGGGGTGCCACCGTCTGGTTCGACATCCCAGACTTCGCCCGCTGGCTTGCCGGCAAGGACATGTCGGCGAGTTACGCCTTTCACCGCCGCGCGATGCAGAGCTACACGCATCAGCGGCGGCAGCGGCGACGCGGCGGGGAGGGGCAGTGGGTTCTGAAGGCGCCCTTCCACCTCTTCGAACTGGAGGCGCTGATCGCGACGTACCCCGATGCCCTGTTCATTCAGACCCATCGCGAACCCGCGCAGTTCATGGGATCCTGGTGCAGCCTCGTCGACCGCGTTCGCAGTCTCTCCTGCCAGCCCCGCCCGTCAGGAGATCTCGGGGCGGAACAGCTCGAGTTCATGAGCCGCATGCTCGATTGCGCGGTGGAGTTTCGCACCGCCCACCCCGAACTCGAAGACCGGTGGATGGACGTCAGCTTCTACGATTTTGTAGAAGACCCGATGGCCATGGTGGCCCGCATCTACGACCATTTCGGCTGGCGGCTGGAGGAGGAGGCGGTGGCCGCCATGGATGCATGGCTCGAGGTACAGGCCGAACAGCGGCAAAGAGAAGAGCGGCACAAGTACGACCTTGCCGACTTCGGTCTGACGCGCGACGAGGTCGATTCGGCGTTCTCGCGCTACCTGGGTTTTCTCTCCCGCGAAGGACACCGATCGCCCTTAACCCCGTGAGGGCCTGGCCTGTTTGATTGTGGCGGGTCAGTCGCCGACCCACACCGTCTTCACGTTGACGAACTCGCGGATCGCGTGGGGGCCGAGTTCGCGCCCGTAGCCCGAGCGTTTGACGCCGCCGAAAGGGACGCGGGGATCGGAGGCGGACATCCCGTTGATGAAGACGCCGCCGGCCTCCAGGTCGCGGACGGCGCGGGCCCGTTCCTCGGGATCGTTCGTCCAGATGGCGGAACAGAGGCCGAACTCCGTCGCGTTCGCCCGCTCGATGGCCTCGTCCATGTCGGCGACCGGGAAGATGCTGGCGACCGGGCCGAAGATCTCGTCATCCGTGGCCGGGGAGCCGTCCGGGACGTCGGTGAGTACGGTCGGCGCGTAGAACCATCCGCGCCGGTCGGGTACGCGCCCGCCCGTGGCCACCCGGGCGCCGGCGGCCACGGTGGCCTCCACCTGCTCCGCGACATGGTCCCTCAGGTCGCGGCGGGCCAGCGGTCCGATTTCGACCTCGGACTCCTTCGGGTCGCCGACGCGGAGCGCCGACACGCGTTCGACGAGCCGCCCGGTGAACTCGTCTGCGATCGAACTCTGGACGAGCATGCGCTTGGCGGCGATGCACGACTGGCCGTTGTTCCACATGCGCGCATCGACGGCAGTCGCGACGGCCCGCTCGAGGTCCGCGCTCTCCATGACGATGAAGGGATCGCTGCCGCCGAGTTCGAGCACGGTCGTCTTGATGCGGCGTCCGGCCTCGGCCGCGAGCGCGGAGCCGGCCGCGACGGAGCCGGTGAGAGAGGCGGCCTGCACGGTCGGGTCGTCGAGCACGCGGGGGATGTCCCCGACCTCGACGAAGACGTTCTGGAACACGCCGTCGGGGAAGCCGGCGCGCGAGAACAGTCCCTCGAGGGCGACCGCGCACTGCGGCACGTTCGGCGAGTGCTTGAGCAGGAAGGCGTTGCCCGCCAGCACCGTCGGCACCGCGGAGCGCATGGCCTGCCAGAACGGGAAGTTCCACGGCATGATGCCGAGCACCGCGCCCAGGGGATGGTACTCGACCCAGCAGTGCGTTCCGGTCGACTCGAAGCGCTCGGGCGCCAGGTGCGCGGGCCCGTGCTCGGCGTAATACCGACACACCCAGGCGCATTTCTCGGCCTCGGCGACCGCGCTGGCGAGCGGCTTGCCCATCTCGCGCGTCATCAGCAGGCCGTAGGCCGCCTTGCCCCGCTCGACGAGTTCCGCCAGCGCGAGGAGACGTTCGGCCCTCTCGGCCACCGGCACTCGCCTCCACACGTCGAACCCCGCGCGGGCTCGCTCCAGCGCGGCCTCGATGCCGCCCCCATCCAGCGCCGGGAACGCGGCGAGTCGTTCCTCCGTGGTCGGATCTATGCTCTCGAAAGGCATCTCGTTCTCTCTCACGAGACGTTACCATTGGCACCGCCTGACTAGCGAAATCGTCCGGTTTCGGCGCGCGACCCGCAAGCCCCGGCTGGACCTGCCCTGGAGCCGTACATGACCGAAGCCGACTCCGCGGCCGACGCTGTGGCCGACGCCTCCACGCCCGCGGACGCTTTCGAGGCGGATCTCGCCCGGGAGTTGCTTGCCGCCCGCGCCAGGCGCGAAACGGTCCGGCCGCCGACCCAGCGCACCGGAGAGTTCGATCTCGACCGGGCTTATCGCGTCGGGGCCGCGCTCGACCGCAGCCTTCGGCAACGGGGACACGGTCTGCTGGGCTGCAAAGTCGGGTTCACGAACCGGACGATCTGGCCGCGATTCGGGATCGACGAACCGATCCTCGCCCCCATCTACGCTCGAACGCTGCGCCTGGCGAGACCGGTGGCGGAGGTCTCCCTGGCGAAGTTCTGCGCCCCGATGCTCGAAGTGGAGGTCGTCTTCGGCATTGAGCCGGAGGGTGACGCGCCCAGCGGCGGCCGGCCGAGCTGGATGGCGCTCGGATTCGAGATCGTCGACTGTCACTATCCGGACTGGCACCTTACGCCGGCGGATTCGGTCGCCGACTTCGGGCTCCACGGCGCGCTCGTCGTCGGCGGGCCGGTCAACCGGGACGTTCCGGATTTCGACGGACGGGTGGCCCGCCTCGACCGGCTCGAGGTCCGGCTCCTGCGTAACGAGACGCTCGTGGCGCGAGGGCGGGGAAGCGATGTCCTCGGGCATCCGCTCGAGGCGCTGGAGGTCGTGCCGCGGCTATGGCCGCGCTTCGACGATGGCGGAATCCCGGAACACGGCCTGGTCGTGAGCACGGGGACGATGACCCCGCTCGAGCCGCTTTCCCCGCGCGAGGCGTGGCGGGTGGAGGCGAAGGGCGTGGATCTCCCGGGCCCCGAAATCGTGCTCACCGACTGACGGACCGACGGGCCGACGGACCGCCCGGTGGAACGGGCTTGCCCAACCCGGCGCGAGAATGGAACATAGCAGGCCACGGTCTGCCAGCAGCGCCATGTGACCGGAGACCGCCGGCCCGCGCGAGTGCGGGGTCGCGACCGCACCGATCCTCTCACGGGGAGCAGGCATGCCAGACTCCGCCGCGAACGGCGGCAGCCCGACCGCCCGCTGGGCAAAGGTCATCGACCACACCCGCTGTATCGGCTGCCACGCCTGCACGACGGCCTGCAAGTCGGAGAACGAGGTCCCGCTCGGCGTCACGCGCACCTACGTGAAGTACGCCGACGTGGGGACCTTCCCGGCCACGCGGCGCGCCTTCCAGGTCACGCGCTGCAACCAGTGCGACGACGCGCCGTGCACGACCGCGTGCCCTACCCAGGCCATGTTCCGCCGTCCCGACGGGATCGTGGACTTCGACAAATCGATCTGCATCGGCTGCAAGGCGTGCATCGCGGCCTGTCCCTACGATGCGATCTTCATCAACCCGGACGACCATTCGGCGGAGAAGTGCAACTTCTGCGCTCACCGCATCGACATGGGGCTGGAGCCGGCCTGCGTCACGGTGTGCCCGACGGAGGCGATCATCGTCGGCGACCTTGACGACCCGGAATCGAAGGTTTCGCAGTACGTCGGGCGCGACCCGGTGAGCGTCCGGCGGCCGGAGAAGGAGACCCACCCGAAGCTGTTCTACAAGGGGGCGCACCAGGCGACGCTCGATCCGCTGGCCGCCGTCCGTCCCGGGGGCGGGCTGTACATGTGGAGCGAGCAGCCCGAGGGCGCGCACGAGGTCGGCTCGGGCCAGCCGCACGCGATGGGAACGGACGGGCGCCACGGTCCGAACTCCTCGGCCGCCGCGATCCTCTCCTACGACATCTCGCACACGGCGCCGTGGGACTGGCGGGTGAGCCTGTACACGCTCACCAAGGGGGTCTCCGCCGGCGTGTACCTCGCCGTGCTCCTCCTGTGCCTGCTGGGCGGGCTCGCGTGGCAGAGCGGGACCTGGCTCACCCTCACGCCGCTCCTCGGTCTCGCCGCGCTGGCGCTCACCGGCGGACTGCTGATCTGGGACCTCGAGCACCCGAAGCGCTTCCTCCTCATCTTCACGAGACCCCACATGAAGAGCTGGCTCGTGCGGGGGGCGTTCGTGATCGCGGGCTACGGCGCGGCCCTGACCGCGCACTTTGCGGCGGCGCTGATCGGCGGCGCGGGCGCCCCCGAGACGACGCGCTGGATGGCATGGGCCGGGGCGCCCCTGGCCGCCATGACGGCGGTCTACACGGCCTATCTCTTCGCGCAGGCCCGGGCGCGCGATCTGTGGCAGAATCCGCTCCTGCCGCCGCACTTTCTCGTACAGGCGCTGCTGGCCGGCGGCGCGGCCCTGATGCTCTTCCCGTCGCTCGGCGGCTCCGCCGCGCTGGGCCGGCTCGTGGGGCTCACGGCCGCCGCGCACCTCCTGCTCGTGCTCGCCGAACTCACGCTCACGCATGCGACGGCCCACGCCGCCCTCGCCGCCCGGAACATGGTGCGCGGGCGCTACGCCCCCTGGTTCTGGGGCGGCATCCTGCTCGTGACGCTCGCGGCCGCCCTCACCGTGGCGCCGCTCGCCGGCGCCTGGGTCGCCCCGCTGATCGGCGCCTCCGCCCTCGCCGGGCTCCTCGCGCACGAGCACGCCTACGTCCAGGCCGGCCAGTCCGTGCCCCTCGCATGAGCGATCCGGGCGGCCCGGGCCGCAACGGCGCCGGCGCGGGCGGCAACGGCTCCGGCCCGGATGGCGTCTCGCGGCGGCTGCACGAACTCAGCGAGCGGGTGAGCGCGGCGCGTTCGGCAACCGAGGCCCGCGGCGAGACCTTCTATCCAGGCCCCAGCCGCAACCAACTCGCGGCTTTCCCCCCGCGGGAACGCTGGGACGACTGGGTCGAACTCGACTCGAAGGCGTGGCCGGAGCGGCGCGAACGGCGCTACATGCTCGTGCCCACGACCTGCTTCAACTGCGAGTCCGCGTGCGGCCTCCTGGCCTACGTCGACCGCGACACCCTCCAGGTGCAGAAGTTCGAAGGGAACCCCGAGCACCCCGGCTCGAGGGGCAGGAACTGCGCCAAGGGCCCGGCCACGCTGAACCAGATCGTCGACCCCGACCGCGTCCTCTACCCGCTGAAGCGCGCCGGCGAGCGCGGCGAGGGGAAGTGGGTGCGCGTCTCCTGGGAAGAGGCGCTCAACGACATCTCGGCGCGGATCCGCACGGCCATCGACGAGGGGCGCCAGCGCGAGGTCATGTACCACGTGGGGCGTCCGGGCGAGGACGGGTTCACCGAGCGGCTGCTGGCGGCGTGGGGCGTTGACGGCCACAACTCGCACACGAACATCTGTTCCTCGAGCGCGCGCGCCGGCTACCAGTTCTGGCTCGGCATGGACCGCCCCAGCCCCGACCACGCCCGCGCCGACGTCATCCTCCTCGTGAGTTCGCACCTCGAGGCGGGGCACTACTTCAACCCCCACGCACAGCGCATCCTGGATGGGGTCAAGAAGGGCGCCCGGCTCATCGTCTTCGATACGCGCCTCTCGAACACGGCCACGCACGCCGACCACTGGCTCCCCACCCAGCCCGGGTCCGAGGCCGCCGTTCTCCTCGCCATCGCGCACCACCTGATCGCGACGGGGGCCTGGAACCGCGACTTCGTCCGGCGCTGGTTCAACTGGGAGGAGTACCTCGCCGCCGAGAAGCCGGACCTTCCGCGCACCTTCGAGTCGTTCGAGACCGCCCTCCGCGAGTTGTACGAAGCGTGCACCTTCGAGTGGGCGGCGGAGGAGTCCGGCATCGATGCGGCGCAGATTCGCGAGGTCGCCGAACTCGTGGCCCGGGCCGGGTCCCGCCTCTCCACGCACAACTGGCGGAGCGCCGCGTCCGGCAACGAGGGCGGCTGGCAGGTGGCCCGGACCCTCTTCTTTCTCAACGCCCTCACGGGTTCCGTGGCGACCCCCGGCGGCACCTATCCGAGCACGTGGAACAAGTTCATCCCGAAGCCGATCCGCATGCCCCGGCACCCGGAGCACTGGAACGAACTGACCTGGCCCGACGAGTTTCCGCTGGCGATGTACGAGGTCTCCTTCCTCCTCCCGCACCTCCTCAGGGAGGGACGCGGCAAGCTCGACGTCTACTTCACGCGCGTGTACAACCCGGTGTGGACGAACCCGGACGGGTTCGCCTGGATCGAAGCCCTGACGGATGAGGAGAAGGTCGGCCTCCACGTCGCGCTCACCCCGACCTGGAACGAGTCCGCCTACTTCGCGGACTACGTGCTTCCGATGGGACACGGGCCCGAGCGGCACGACCTCCACTCCTACGAGACCCACGACGGCCAGTGGATCGGTTTCCGGCAGCCCGTGCTGCGCTCCGCCCGGGAGCGCCTCGGCGAGCGGGTGGCGGACACGCGCCACACGAACCCCGGCGAAGTGTGGGAGGAGAACGAGTTCTGGCTCGAGCTCTCCTGGCGCATCGACCCGGACGGCAGCCGCGGCATCCGCGAGTTCGTGGAGTCGAAGGAGAATCCCGGGCAGCGCCTCACGGTGGACGAGTACTACGCCTGGATGTTCGAGCACTCCGTGCCCGGCCTGCCCGAGGCGGCGGCGGCGGACGGACGCTCGCCGCTGGACTACATGCGCCGCTACGGCGCCTTCGAGGTCGCGCGCGACATCGGCCCGCTTCACGAGCGGCCCGTTCCGCCCAAGGAACTCGAGGACGCGCGGGAAGACGAGTTCGGCCGCGTCTACACGCGGGCCCCCGCCTCCGCCGCGGTGAACCTCGCGCCCATGGGCGCCCCCGACCCGGATCCGGACGGGCGGCGCCCGGTGGGCGTTCGCGTGGACGACACGATCCGCCGCGGATTTCCGACCCCGAGCGGCAAGCTGGAGTTCTACTCCCCCACGCTCGTCCGCTGGGGCTGGCCCGAGTACGCCGTGCCCGCCTACATCCGGAGCCACGTCCATCCGGCCGCGATGGAGCCGGACCAGATGTGCCTCATCTCCACCTTCCGGCTCCCGGTGCAGATCCACACGCGTTCGGCCAACTCCAAGTGGCTGGACGAGATCGCCCACACGAACCCGCTCTGGCTGCATCCGTCCGACGCGGCGCGCAAGGGGGTGAGGACGGGAGATCTCGTGCGGGTCGAAACCGAGATCGGCTACTTCGTCCTCAAGGCATGGGTGACGGAGGGGATCAAGCCGGGCGTCGTCGCGTGCAGCCACCACATGGGGCGCTGGAAGCTGGCGGACGCCGGTGCAGCGGGCCCGAACGGGGGTGAACCCGGTACGGCCGGGCGCGGCGAGCGGGAACGCGTCGCCGGTCAGCGGCAACTCATGGCGACGGTTTCCCTCAGCGGGAAAGACGGCGACTGGAAGCTGTCGCGCAGGCAGGGCGCGGCGCCGTACAAGACCGACGATCCGGACACGTCGCGGATCTGGTGGACGGATGTGGGCGTCCATCAGAACCTCACCTTCCCCGTGCACCCCGACCCGGTGTCCGGGATGCACTGCTGGCACCAGGCGGTGCGCGTGGTCAAGGCCTCGCGGCGCGACCGCCATGGGGACATTCACGTCGACACGGAGCGGTCGCACGAGGTGTACCGGAGCTGGCTCGCCAAGACGCGAGGGGCCGTGCGGCATTCTCCTGACGGGACGCGCCGGCCGCACTGGCTCATCCGCCCCCTGCGTCCCGTGCGTACGGCCTACGACCTCCCGGAACCGCCCGGCACGAAGCCGCCCGGCCCGGACTCGCAGGATGCCGGTGGGGCGCAACTTGACAGCAAATCGAGCCCTCCATCTACTTCGTAATGTGAAAGTGAACAGTGCCGCACGCGCCATCGGCGCGAGACACTAGCCGGCCATGGAGTTGTTTCGCGCCCTCGGCGCGCTTCTCGATGGCCCCTGCGGGGAGAATCGGCTCATCGGCCACCTCCTCGAACTGGGCCCGGTGCCCGACGAGCCCACGCACAACGACCTCTTCCTCTTCCAGCTCTATCCGTACTCCTCCGCCTTTCTGGGTACGGACGGCCGCATGGGCGGGGAGGCGCGCGACCGCGTCGCCGGCTTCTGGCGCGCGCTCGGGACGACGCCCCCCGAGGATCCGGACCACCTTCGGGCCCTGTTGGGCGGCTACGCCTGGCTCGTGGAAGCCCAGCAGCGGGGGAACGGCAAGTCCGCGCAGGCCTGTCGCGACGCGCGGCACGCCTTTCTCTGGGAGCACCTGCTCTCGTGGGTCCTCCCCTTTCTCACGAAGCTGCGGCAGATCGCGCCCCCGTTCTACCGGGAGTGGGCCGACACGCTCGAGGCCCTCCTCTTCGGCGAGTCGGCCCGCCTCGGGCCGCCGACGCGGCGTCCGCTCGCGCTCCGCGAGGCGAAACCGGTGCCCGACCCGCGCCGGACCGATGGGGACAGCTTCTTCAGCGCCCTCCTGAGCCCGGTCCGCAGCGGACTCGTCCTCACGCGGGCGGACCTCGCCAGAGCCGCGCGCGACCTCGGTTTCGGTCTCCGGGTGGGCGAACGGGCCTACATCCTCCGGTCCATGATGTCGCAGGGGCCGCGCGCGACCCTGGACTGGCTCGCCTGCGAGGCACGGGACTGGGCGCGCCTCCACGACCGCGGGGGGGCCACGGCGCCGGAAGTCGCGGATTTCTGGACGCACCGCGTCACCGCGACGGGCCGTCTCCTCAGCGACCTCAGCGCCGACGTCGGCGCCGACCTCGACTCCGACTTCAGCGCGGATGTACGCAATGGCTGATGCGGGCCGGAACCCGCCCCTTCATCCGGGGCGTTTCCGCGCCATCTTCCTTCTCCTCCTCGTCGTCGGGATCAGTCTCCTCTTCCTCGAGATGATCCGGACGTTTCTCACGGCGCTCTTCCTGGGGGCGATCCTCAGCGGCCTCATGTACCCGGCCTACCGGACGCTCTGCCGCTGGTTCGGCGGCAGGGAGGGGCTGGCCTCCTTCGCCGCGGTCGGACTGTTCGTGATCCTCCTCATCGGGCCGGTCACGGCGTTCCTCGGCATCGTCGCGAACCAGGCCGTGCACGTCACGCAGTCGGCCGGCCCCTGGATCGAAGACATGCAGGCCCAGCTGCGGCAGCCGGGCGGGGTCGACGAACTGCTCGACCGGATTCCCTGGCTGGACTCGCTGCGACCGTACCAGGAGCAGCTCCTCCAGAAGCTGGGCGAAGTCGCGGGATCCGTCGGCGGCCTGGTGGTCGACTGGCTCGCCGGCGTCACGACGGCCACCGTGCGGGTCGTCTTCCTCCTGCTGCTGATGCTGTACGCCATGTTCTTCTTCCTGAAGGACGGCCGCGGCGTGCTGCACAAGGTCCTCTACTACCTCCCGCTCTCGGACGAAGACGAGCGCCGCATGCTCGACCGCTTCGTCTCCGTGACGCGGGCGATGGTGAAGGGGACGTTTCTCATCGGCATCGTGCAGGGCGCGCTGGCCGGGCTCGCCTTCTGGGTGGTGGGAATTCCGTCCGCCGCCTTCTGGGGCACGGTCATGGCGGTCCTCTCGATCGTCCCCGGGATCGGCTCCGCGCTCGTGTGGCTGCCCGCCGCGATCTACCTGCTCGCCGCAGACCAGGTCGCCGGCGGCATCGGGCTCATCCTGTGGTGCGGTCTCGTGGTGGGGACGCTGGACAACCTCATGCGCCCGTGGCTCGTCGGGCGCGACACGCGGATGCCGGACCTGATGATCCTGCTCGGCACGCTCGGCGGGCTCATCGCCTTCGGCATGGCCGGGGTGCTCATCGGCCCGATCGTCGCGGCGCTCTTCATCACCGTGTGGGAACTCTACGGCGAGTCCTTCCGGGACATCCTGCCCGCCACGGCGTTCGGCGCGTCGTCGTCGGCGGAGGCCGTTGCCGCCGAGCCGGCTACCGATGCCGATGCGGCGGCCGGGCCGGAACCCGCCGAGGCCGAAGCCGCTGCGCCGGAAGCCTCCCGGCCGGAAGCCGGCCCGCCGGGAGCCTCCTCCCCGGACGCGTAGCCCGATCGGTCGAACTGCATGAGCGCGAGGCTGCTCGACCGGCTGCGCGAGAGTGGCGCGGCGCTCTCCCGCGTCACGGAACGCTGGGTGCCGGACGCGTGGGTGATCCTCATGTCGCTGACCGTAGTCGCGCTCCTGCTGGCAGTCACCGGGGGCGGCGCCTCGATCCCGGAGGCGGGACTGGCGTGGGGCGCGGGCGTGTGGACGCTGCTCGAACTCGCGATGCAGTTCTCCATCGCCATGGTCGCCGCCCACGCGTGCGCTTCGTCGCCTCCGATCTACCGGCTGCTCGATCGCCTCGCGGGCTGCCCGAACCCGGAGCGCCCGGTGCAGGCCGTCGCCCTCGCCGCCGGGTTCTCCATGACCGTCGGCTACCTCAACTGGGCGTTCGGGCTCGTCGGTTCCGCGCTCTTCGTCCCGTTCATACTCAAGCGCAACCCGCGCGCGGACGTGCGCCTCGTCATCGCGGCGGCCTACATGGGCATCGGGACCGTGTGGCAGTCCGGCCTCTCCAGCTCCGCCCCGCTCATCATGGCCACCCCCGGCAACCCCCTGCTCGAGCCGGGGACCGGCGCGCCCGTCGTGGATCGTCTCTACCCCGTCACCGAGACCCTCTTCCACCCGTTCAACCTCGGGTACGCCGTCGCCATGCTGCTCGTCGGCCTCGTCGCCGCCATGGCGCTCCACCCGCACCGCGACGCCGTCACCCTCACCGAGGCGGAGGTCGACGAGATCCTCCCCGCGCCCCCGCCGCGCTCCGAGGTCGGGAAGACACCCGCCGAGCGGCTCGACCGCTTCCGGGGCTGGTCGCTCCTCGCCGCCCTCCTGTTCGCGTACCCGCTCGTCCACTCGATCGTCACGCGGGGCTTCGGGGCGAGCTGGACGATCAACGCCTACAACACCGTGTTTCTCGTCCTCGCCATCGTCCTGCACGGCCGCCCGACGTCCTTCCTGCGCGCCTGCCGCGACGGCGTGGGCGCCGCGTGGGGGATCATCCTCCAGTTCCCCTTTTACGCCGGCATCTTCGGCCTGATTCAGAACACGAACCTCGGCGGCTGGCTCGGCGAGCAGTTCGCCGCGGTCGCCACGACCCGGCTCTACCCCCTCGTGGTCTACGTCTATTCGGGGATCATGAGCATGTTCATCCCCTCTGCGGGCTCCAAGTGGATGATCGAGGCGCCGTACGTGATCCCGGCCGGCGAGGCTCTCGACGTTTCCGTCATGACCGTGCTCCTCGCGTACACGTACGGAGACTCGGCCTTCAACCTCATCCACCCGTTCTGGGCGCTCCCCATCCTCGCCGTGACGCGGCGCCGCTTCGGCGAGATCCTCGGCTACGCCTTCCTCCTCTGGCTGGCGACGATCCTCCTCGGGGTCGCGACCATGCTCGTGATCCCGATCCGCTGGTGACGACCATGACGCCCGTGACGCCGGTGACCCCATGAAGATCCTGCTCATCCTCCGGCACGCGAAGTCCTCCTGGGACCATCCCGGGCTCCGCGACCACGACCGCCCTCTCAATCCCCGCGGCCGCCGCGACGCGCCGCGCATGGGCCGGTTCATGGCGGAGCAGGACCTCGTGCCCGACCGCATCGTGAGTTCGACCGCCGTCCGCGCGCGCACCACGGCGGAACTCGTGGCGGCGGAGTTCGGCGCGGATGTGGAGATCGAGACGACGTACGACCTCTACGGCGCCTCTCCCGACGGCTACATCGAGGTCGCGGAGGCGATGGGGGGAACGGCGGAGCGCCTCATGCTCGTCGGGCACAACCCCGGAATCACTTCTCTCGTTTGGCACCTGACGGGCAAGGGCGAGTACATGCCGACCGCCGCCCTCGCCGCCGTGGAGCTGGACATCGATGACTGGTCGGAACTGGGCTCGGCCCGCCGCGGCCGCCTCGTCGGCTTCTGGCGCCCCAAGGCGCTCCCTCCCGGCTGAAGTCCAGGAGACGGTTGGAGACGTTCCCGCGGGAACGTCGGAGCCGGCCAGTCGCGCAACTGGCCGAACGAGACGTTCCTGCGGGAACGTGTGATCGCCGTCAGCGTCCGCGCGGCGGGACCGTGATCGAAAGCGCGTAGACGAGATCGTCGAGCGGGGAGTCGTCGCCGCCGCCGGAGTTGGCGGCCAGGTGGAGGACGACCGGGGCGTCCGCGTCGGGGGCGCGCCATTCGAAGGTCCACTGCGCGACTCCATCTGTCGGCGCGGAGCCGGCGCGGGTGTGCTGGACGTATTCCGTGCCGTTCTCTCCCCGCACGGCGGTGACCCGGTCGTCGAGCGGTTGGATCTCGCCGGCGCCGGCGCCGCGCCGATCCCCGTCGGCGAAACGGAACGCCCCCTGGAAGCCGGCGGCGAGCATGTCGAAGCTCTCGAAACGGATCGTGACCGGGTGGCGCTGGCCGGGGCGGTAGCCGCCCTCGAGTCCGACCACCTCCAGCGCGGACCCCGGTTCGTTGAGCGGAGCGCCGAAGTGACAGGTGGCGCAGGTCGGCTCCCCGAAGCCCCCCGTGTGGCCCGGGGGCGGCCCCTCGATGTGCGGTGGCGCGTGCCCCGCGGAGCGCGCCGCGACGTGCGGCCCGGCGCCGGAGTCCCCCGAGGGGACCGCGGCGATCCCGACCATCGCGAAGAGGCCCGCGGCGCAGAGCGCAGCCGCGGGCCCCGGGAGGGACATCAGCGCGAGCGCGGCGACACCACCGCCCGGCCGACCGTGTTCACGTCCGCCCCGAACCAGATCGAGTCCGTGGCCGGATCGTAGTACATGTGCCGGATCGTGCCGCCCCCGCTCGGCACGTCGAGCGTGCCCACGACCTCCTCCGTGTCCGTGTCGAAGCCCACGAACCGGTTCGGCTGGATCCCCGTCTCGACGAGCCACACGACATCGTACTTGTCGATCGCCACCCCATACGGCCGCGACTCCTCTCCCGCCGGCAGGTCGTATTCCCGCTGGAAGCCGCCGCCCTCCTCGACGAGACCGATCTTCCCCCGGCTGTAGTCCACGTACCAAATGCGGTCCTTCGAGTCGATGACCAGGCGGCGTGGCCGCGCGCCCTCGGGCAGGTCGTAGCCGATGAGTTCGAACGACGACGGCTCCACCATCCCGATCAGGTTCGTGTTGAAGTGCGCGATCCATGGCCGGTTCTCGGAGTCCAGCTTGACCCCGTACGGACGGCTCGAACCCATGCCGCCACGCGTCTCGACCTCGGGCGCCTCCACGAGCCGCACGTCCCGCGTCTCCTTGTCGAGGAAGCCGACGAGGTTCCCGCCCTGCACCGAGAACCAGATGTCCCCGTTGTCGTCCCAGATCAGCGTGTGCGGATCCCGCGCGCGCTCGTCCGGCATCATGATCTTGTCGATCTCGCCCGTGGCCGGATCGATGATCCCGATGTGGTTCGCCCGGTTGCCCGCGTAGTAGACCAGCCCGTCATCGTCGACGATCAGGTTGTGGGGCCCCGTGCCGTCGTCCATGTCGTAGCGCGTGAACTCGCCGGTGGCGGGGTCCAGCACGGCAGCGTAGTGCGCGGCCTGTCCCACGAACCAGACGCGGCCGTCCGGCCCGACGAACGGGTCGCGCGGACGGCTGTCGGGGTAGGGCACCGTCCATTCCTCGATGGTGAGCACGTCGGTCGACGCGGTGTGGTCCTGCGCCGCCGCCCCCGCGAAGCCAATGAACGTCGCCACCGCCGCGAACCCTGCCGCCGCCGGCGTCCCGACCCGAATTCGATGGGTCATTATTTCATGGATCATTGCCGTACCTCCTCGATCGCTGATCCTGCTTCATGCCTCGCCGCCCGCACCTTGGGCGTCAGATAGATATTGGCGGTCAGACGGCCCAGCAGAAAGCCGGTGAAGGCCGCGGTCGCGCCGACCCAGCCCAGCCCCCAGCCGACCGCGACGAACACAATGGCCACGGCCGTCATCTCCGCGGCGGTCCCGATGATGATCGGACCCGTCGTCCGGTGCCGGATCAGCGTGCCCCGCTGCAGCGAGAGGAGGACGCCGAGGAAGGGGACGGGAGTCAGCACCCGCGCCGCCGGAATCGCGAAGGAGGCGAGTTCCGGCGTGAGGCCGGACACGTGGACGAACCAGAGCTGGGAGAGCGGCGTGAACGCGAGGAGCGCGAGGATGCCGGAGAGGGTCGCGCCGAGACCGATCGCGAAGCGGCGGATCGCCTCGTAGCCCTCGTTCCGCCGGCCCAGGAGCGCGATGACCGCATCCTGGAAGCTGAGACCCACGGAGCGGAAGATGAACCCGAGCGAGTGCACGACCGGGAACACGGCGAGCGACTCGACCGGTGACGCCGCGCGACCCATGAAGAAAGTCAGCATCGGCTGGATCGCGATGCCGATCAGCGACGTGAGCATGAGGGGCACGTAGAAGCGGCCAATGTCACCGAAGCCCAGTTCGCTGCCACCGGTCCCCGCGCCCGACGCCGGGTCGGCGGTCGAGACGCCCACGCGGCCGATCTCGGCGATGTCGTGGGGGTCTGACGAAACTGTGACACGGTCGGTCGCGTCCGCCCGCCCGCCGGCCGGGACGAGGAGGGCGCGGATGGCGTCCCGGGCCATCCAGCGCGCCACCGCCGCCTCCATCACAACGCCGCACGAGAGCGCGGCGGCCCCGACGGCGGCGCCGGGAAGGTCCGTGGCGATGGCGAAGGCGAGCGCGGCAACCGACATCGAGACGAGCCGCACGACCGTCCCGCCCGCCACGAGCCGCGTGCGCCCGGACCGGATGAGCACCCCCTGCCAGAAGCGCCGGTAGCCGATCGCGGCCGGCCAGGGCAGGAAGCACCACAGCGCCCCGTACGTCAGGCGCGCCAGCTCCTCCGGCAGTCCGAGCACCCCCAGCATGAGCCCGCGGTGCACCGGCGGCACGAGCACGAAGAGGAGCATCAGCGTGGAGAAGGCGTTCAGCCCGTGCGCGAACGTCCGCAGCCGCCGGTACGAGACGGCGTCCTCCACCAGGGCCGTCGAGGCGCTCAGCAGCATGATGACTGGCGCCTCCATCAGCACCGCCAGCGCGATCGCCACGCCGTAGGCCGCCAGCCCCAGCGTGGGATCCGGCAGCCGCGCCACGACCGCCGCCAGGTAGGGCCCCTCGACCGCCATCATCAACCACGTGGCGGCCAGCGGAGCCCAGAAGGCGAAGATCCGGCGTGGCGAAAGGTCCGTGGCGGCGTTCAGCGGGGCGGCGGTCAGCGGAAGAGACCTTCCAGGCGCTCCAGCGACCACGTCCACCCGAGGCGGTGTCCCTCGGCGGCCTCGGCGGCCGCGAAGCCCTCATGGGCGAGGGTGACCTCGGTCGACGCCCCGTCGGCGATGAACTCGACCGTGACGATCGTCTCGCCGACCGCGGCTTCCGGCTCCTCCCAGTCCCAGGTGTACACGAGCCGGTTCGGCGGATCGATCTCGCGGTACACTCCGAACGCCGTATGGAGCGTTCCCGCTTCCGCCTCGATGAGAAGCCGGTACGCTCCCCCGGGCACTAGGTCGACCTGCGAGTCGCGTATCGTCCCGCCGGGTGGGCACGACCAGTGCCGGATCCGGTCCGGTTCGGTCCAGGCGCGGAACACCGCCTCGGGAGGCGCGGGGATCGTTCTCGTGACGCGGCATTCTCGATCGGCGGAAGCGGTCATCCGATTCTCCTCGGAGTCCGGGGCGAAAGCTGCGGCGAAACCTGCGGCGAAACCTGCGGCCAAATCCGCGGCCGTCCGGCGTGGAATCTGGCGCGAGACGATTGGACGGGATCAGGTTGTCCCATTCGTACATGATTAACGACTCGTCGGGCAAGGAGTTCCCCCGTTCCTGAAGCGTTCGTGCATCCGGCAAGGCTGATCGTTCCAGCGGTCGTCCTCGGGCTCCTCGCGCCCGGGGCCGCGGTCGCCCAGGGATCCATCCTGGACCGGGATCGGTTCGCCCTGTTCGCCGCCTGCAGCCCCGTTCCGGTGGAGGTCTTCGTCACCAACATGGGGGGGCCGGGCGAAATCACGACACCGGCCGTACAGGGCATGGCGATGAGCCGCCTGCAGGCTGCCGGCATCGACGCCCCCGCCGGCCAGCCGCGGGCGTCCACCCTCCAGTTGTCCGTATTCGTCAGTGCCCAGAGGATCACCGCAACCGCCGTGGTGACGGTCTACGTCATCCGCCTGCGTCTCCTGAAGCTGCTCTACGACCGCCAGAGCGACCCCCGGGCGGGAGGGGCCGGCGCCGCGGACGCCCCCGGCGCCGCGCCGGAATGGTTGAACTGGGCGCCGACGTGGGAAACCCCGCAACAGGGGATCGGCTTCTACCTCGGGCGCGACGGGGGCCCCGTCACGAGTCTGGTCGCCAGCATGCTGGACGAATTCGTGCGCGAGTACCGGCGCGTCAACGCAGGGGCGTGCCCGTAGCAGCCGTGCCGGCGGGCCGTGGGAAAACCCCGTAACCGATTGCCGCCGGGCGTGGCCCGCACCTAGGTTGCTCGATTCCGCGGCGCGCCCGACCTGGCTACGCGTGCACCCATTCCGAGAGGATCGCCGTTGCGCAAGCTCCGCGTAGGTATCGTGGACCTCGTCTCGAAGGGACCCACGAAGGCCTTGTACGCCAAGGTGATGCACGCCAATCTCGCCAGCATCATGCCGCAGGTTCTCGGCGCGTGGTGCGAGGAGGCCGGGCACGATGTGAGCCTCGTCTGCTACACCGGCTTCGAGGACCTCGTCGAGGAACTCCCGCAGGACATCGATCTGCTCTTCGTGAGCGCTTTCTCCCAGGGAGCCCAACTCGCCTACGCGATCAGCGAGATGTTCCGCCGCCGGGGCGCGGTCACCTGCATCGGGGGTCCGCACGCCCGCTGCTATCCCCAGGATGCGCAGCAGTATTTCGACTACGTGTTCGGATTCACGGACAAGGCGGTGCTCAACGGAGTCCTGGACGACTGCCAGCCGCAGCGGCCGCTCGGGCGCCACGTGACGGCCGAGACGCAGCCGGTGTCCCTGCCCGGGGTGCGCGCGCGCTGGAAGTTCATCGAGCCGACGCTCCAGAAGGCGCCGCTGTTCAAGATCGTCCCGATGCTCGGCAGCCTCGGGTGCCCGTACACGTGCAGCTTCTGCATCGATTCGGTGATCCCCTACCAGCCCCTCGATTTCGACGAGATGCGGGACGATCTCCGGTTTCTCGCAAAGAAGATGAAGCGGCCGATCGTCGGCTGGCACGACCCCAACTTCGGCGTCCGGTTCGACGATGTGCTGGGGGCGATCGAGGAGGCCGTCCCTCCCGGCACGATCGAGTTCATCGCGGAGAGCAGCCTCTCGCTCCTGCCCGAGCCGCGGCTCAAGCGCCTCGCGAAGGCCGGTTTCCGCGCGATCCTCCCCGGCGTCGAGTCGTGGTACATGCTCGGCAACAAGTCGAAGTCCCGGAACCGTCACGGCCTCGAGAAGGTCCGGCAGGTGTCCGAACACTCGAATCTCATCACGAGCTACATCCCCTATCTGCAGACCAACTTCGTGATGGGTCTCGACTGCGACGAAGGCCCCGAGCCCTTCGAACTCACGAAGAGATTCCTCGATGCCTCGCCGGCCGCCTTCCCCGGCTACTCCCTGCTGACGTCGTTCGGAGAAGCGGCCCCGCTCAACCTCGAATACCAGCAGGAAGGACGGGTGCTCGGCTTCCCGTTCCACTTCCTCAACAACAATCACGCGATGAACCTGAAGCCGAAGAACTACGAGTGGATCGAGTTCTACGACCACGTCATCGACCTCACGCAGTACAGCTTCTCGAAGCGGGCGGTCTGGCGTCGGCTGAGGGCCAACCGCGGCGGCATCCCACGGCTCCTGAACGCCGTGCGCGCACTCTCGTCGGAGGGGAACGGGAGGATCGCCTACTACACGACCGTGCGCGACAAGCTCAAGTCGGACCGGAAGTTCCGCGACTACTTCGAGGGCGAGACGCAGGAGTTGCCGCAGTTCTACATCGACCGGGTGAAGCACGATCTCGGGCCGCTGTGGGAGTTCCTCCCCGAGGGCGCGCTCGAGCACGACCCCTATGCCTACATCAAGAGCACGGGCGGTGCGGCCCCGGTGCAGGCGCGGGCCGGCCAGCTCGTCCACTAATCGAAGGACGGTCCGGCGGCCGGGGAGGCCGATCCCGGGCTGGAGCCTCGAAGCCAGCCACGTCCCGATGTCCCGAGCTTTCGTCAACGAAGACGCGACGCACGAACCCGAGCCACGTTACGCGCTCCCGCCGCGCGAGTCGCCGCGCTTCGACGCGGCCGCCGCGCGAGCCCTGCTCGAAGGCGCCCACATCGGCAACACGCAGAGCGCCGAGACCGCGACCGGCTACGCCTGGGGCGACCCCGCCCTGATTCCGCACATCGAGGAGCTGATCCGCGAGGCGGAGGGACTCGGGGACGAACGCATGGCCCGCCTCGGCCGACGCTATCTCCGGAAGGCAGGCCGCTGAGACCGCGACCGCGGGTGGAGGCGAACACTTGGATCGGATACCGAGGCTGATCGCCGGCATCACCGGAACCGCGGCCGCGCTCTTCTATC